>DATAUW010000023.1 GCA_036268055.1 Verrucomicrobiia bacterium
GATCGAAAGCATGCACTGTGTCGTCAGATAAATGTCCGTCGGAAATTGGTCCGTGTCCCAGCCCAGCAACGCATCGCCCGTGTTCGCGTCAATCGAACCCAGCGCATTCGCCGCCACCGCGGTTTCCATTTCATGCTGCATCGTGTGACCCGCCAGCGTCGCGTGGTTCGTTTCCAGATTCAATTTGAGATGATCAATCAAATCATACTCGCGCAAAAAGTTCAGGCACGCCGCCGCGTCGGAATCATATTGGTGCTTCGTCGGTTCCTTCGGCTTCGGCTCGATGTAAAATTGCCCCTTGAACCCGATCTTCTTTTTGTAATCCACGGCGAGATGCAGAAACCGCGCCAGATGATCCAGCTCGCGTTTCATGTCCGTGTTCCACAACGTCGAATAACCTTCGCGCCCGCCCCAGAAAGTAAAACCTTCGCCGCCGAGTTCGTGCGTCACTTCCATCGCCTTCTTCACCTGCGCCGCCGCGTAGGCGAACACATCCGCGTTGCAGCTCGTCGCCGCGCCGTGCGCGTAACGCGGATGCGCGAACAAACATGCCGTGCCCCAAAGTAATTTAATACCCGTGCGCTTTTGCTCCTGCTTGAAAACTTTTACGATCGCGTCGAGATTTTTGTTCGATTCCTTGAGCGTCTTGCCTTCAGGCGCCACGTCGCGATCGTGAAACGCGTAATACGGCGCGCCAAGTTTTTCGATGAATTCAAACGCCACGCGCGCGCGGTTCTGCGCATTGGCGATCGATTCGGAATTGTCATCCCACGGGCGGATGGCGGTGCCGACGCCGAACTGGTCGGAGAGCCGGTTGCGAAACGTGTGCCAATACACGACCGAGAACCGCAGCCAGTCTTTCATCGCGCGGCCTTCGACGATTTCGCCGGCATTATAATATCTGAAGGCGAGCGGATTTTTGGATTGCGGGCCTTCGAACTGGATTTTGGAAATCTTGGGGAATGCGGAAGACATGGTGGCAAAAATGTTTTTTTTCGTTATTGGTTCAAGCGCGCCATTGCTAGTTCATTGGTTCCAGAAATTCAAGCGACAAAAACGGGGATGGAGGATTGTCCATGCGTATCCTAAAATTGTCCATTGGACTTTTGCCGGTACTTATGGTTCGCATACCTCTCAGCAATCATCCATTCATTTTGACGCGCAGAGAAGAGCCAAAATCATCCACGGATGGAGCACCGATTAAAAACTGGTTAAGAATTTTCTTTTCCGTGTCCATGACTCTTTCTCCCAGTGGCCGTCCGCAAGGACCTCTGCGCCTCTGCGTCAATCCGTTTTTTTCTTTACCCTTTAGTGGTTGTTAAAAAAACTCATCTCTATATACTCCGCCGCTAATTATGAATTCTTCCAAACCCGAACTTTGGCAGCGCTTCCAGAAGTATTACACCGAATTCCCCTCGCTCGGTCTGGCTATGGACTTGAGCCGGATGAATTTCAAGGATGACTATTTCGAAACGATGAAAACCCCCATCCAAAAGGCCTTTATCGCCATGGCCGAATTGGAGAAGGGCGGCATCGCCAACCCCGACGAGAAGCGCATGGTCGGGCATTATTGGCTGCGCAACGCCGCGCTCGCGCCCACGCCTTCGCTCGGCAAGGAAATCACCGATTGCCTCGCGAGCATCAAATCGTTCGCCGCGGAAGTCCATAAAGGCGCGGTCAAAGGCGCGAAGGGCGCGTTCAAAAACCTGCTGGTCATCGGCATCGGCGGCTCGGCGCTCGGACCGCAATTCGTTTCCAATGCCCTCACCCAGGGACCAGCCGACAAGCTGCAGATCCATTTCTTCGACAATACCGACCCCGACGGCATGGACAAAGTCCTGGCCAAAATCGGCAATGAACTCGGCGTCACGCTGACAGTGGTCATCTCCAAGTCCGGCGGAACCAAAGAAACCCGCAATGGCATGCTCGAAGCCGAAGCCGCCTACAAAAAGGCCGGTTTGGACTTCGGCACGCACGCGGTAGCCGTCACCGGGCCGATGAGCGAATTGGACAATTACGCCACGAAGAACAAATGGATTAAGCATTTCCCGATGTGGGATTGGGTGGGTGGCCGCACCAGCGAACTTTCCGCGGTCGGTCTGCTTCCGGCGGCTTTGCAAGGCTTTGATATCCAAGCGATGCTCGATGGAGCGAAGGCTTGCGATGATATTACCCGCGTGCCTGACGTTTCCAAGAATCCTTCGGCCCGACTGGCCTTGATGTGGTATTACATCGGTAACGGTAAAGGCAGTAAAAACATGGTTATTTTGCCCTATAAAGACCGTCTGGAGCTGTTTTCCAAATATACACAACAATTAGTAATGGAATCGTTAGGCAAAGAAAAGGACTTGGACGGCAAAGTCGTCAACCAAGGCATTGCGGTCTTCGGCAATAAAGGCTCAACCGATCAACATTCTTATGTTCAACAACTTCGGGAAGGTGTGTTGAATTTCTTCATGACCTTTATCGAAGTTCTCAACGATCGTAAGGAAAAATCCATGCTGGTCGAACCGGACGTGACCTCCGGCGACTATTTACAAGGTTTTTTGCTCGGAACCCGCACTGCTTTGCACGAAAACGGCCGAGAATCCATAACGATAACGATAAAGGAAGTGACTCCATTCTCCGTAGGTGTTTTGATTGCCCTGTTCGAGCGTTGCGTTGGTTTTTACGGAACCTTAGTCAACGTGAACGCCTACCATCAGCCTGGCGTCGAGGCCGGCAAGAAGGCTGCGGCGGCGGTGATTTCTCTTCAACTCAAAATGCTGAATTATTTGAGCGAGAAAAAAGGCCATGCTCTGACTTCCGCCCAATTGGCCAGCGGCATTGGTGCGCCGGACGATAACGAAACCGTTTTCAAACTTTGCGAACATCTGGCGGCGAATCCCGATCACGGCGTCAAGAAGACCCTGGGCAATTCTCCATTTGATGCGACGTATCAAAAGGTTTAGAGATAGAGATGTTCGTTTATCAGAAGAAGTATGACGTCATCGTCATCGGTGCCGGTCATGCTGGCGTGGAGGCTGCCCTGGCGGCGGCGCGGATGGGTTGCCAAACTCTGCTCCTGACGATCAACGCCGATACCATCGGGCAGATGTCCTGCAACCCCGCCATCGGCGGATTAGCCAAGGGACATTTGGCTCGCGAGATTGATGCCCTCGGCGGTGAGATGGGCAAAGCCACCGACCTCACCGGCCTCCAATTTCGGATGCTCAACACCAAGAAAGGTCCCGCCGTTTGGGCTCCGCGCGCACAATGCGATAAGAAGGCTTACCAATTTCGCTTAAAATGGGTTTGCGAACGCGAACCTAATTTGGACGTTAAACAAGGTCAAACCGCAAAATTGTTGCATCGCGACGGACAAGTTTTCGGAGTTGAAACGACTTTGGAAGTTCAATATCACGGAACCACGGTTATCGTCACCACCGGAACTTTTTTACGCGGTTTGATGCACATCGGCCAGAACCAGCAATCCGGTGGCCGGGCTGGGGAATCAGCGGCGATGAGTTTGTCCGGCTCACTCAAGGAAGTTGGAATCGAACTGGGCCGTCTGAAGACCGGCACCCCACCCCGCTTGCTGCGCCGCTCGATTGACTTTTCCAAGACCGAAGCGCAAGGTGGTGACGAGCCCGTCCCCTACTTCACCTATTGGAAAGACGATTTGTTCCACGTGGAACATTCCGGGCTGAATCCCCAGGATGTCGGCCATTCCAATGGCAAATACCCTCCCGGCTCGACTCTTGACCGGCTGAACGGCCAACTCCCCTGCTATATTACTTATACGACCGACGCCACCGCGCAAATCATCCTTGCGAACATCCATAAATCGCCGATGTATTCCGGCGTCATTGAAGGCGTCGGACCGCGCTATTGTCCATCCATCGAGGATAAGATAGTCAAGTTCCCGGAAAAGGAGCGCCAGCAGATTTTCCTCGAACCGGAAGGCATTGCCACGGACGAAATTTATGTCAACGGCTTCTCGACCTGCCTGCCGTATGAAGTCCAGGTCGAAATGGTCCGCACGATCATCGGCTGTGAGAATGCCGAGATTATGCGCCCCGCCTACGCCGTCGAATACGACTTTGCCTTCCCAACGCAACTTCATTCCTCGCTCGAAACGAAAGCCGTTCGCAATCTTTATCTAGCCGGCCAAATCAATGGCACTTCCGGCTACGAAGAAGCCGCCGCCCAAGGCCTCATGGCCGGCATCAACGCCAGCCGCAGGGTCCAAAGCCGCGAACCCATCATCCTACGACGAGACCAAGCCTACATCGGAGTATTGATTGATGATTTGGTTACCAAGGGAACGGTAGAGCCATATCGCATGTTTACTTCGCGGGCAGAATACCGGCTTTTACTTCGCCAGGATAATGCCGACCTGCGTCTTTCCGAAATCGGCCATGACGTTGGCCTATTGCCCGATCGTAATTATCAAAAGTTTGAAGCCAAGAGGCAAGCCATCGAATCCGAGATTGCGCGACTCGAAACAACCCGCATCGGACAGGAGACGCTTATCCAAATGCTGCGCCGACCGGAAGTGACTTACAAGGATCTGCCCGCTCGCGATGAAAGTCTTTCCGAAGAGGTCGTCCAGCAAGTCGAGATCAACATCAAGTATGCCGGCTACATTGATCGGCAGGAGATTGAAGTCGAAAAATTCAAATCCCTCGAAGGCAAACAGATTCCCGAATCTTTCAACTACGACACCGTCCACAGCCTCCGCACCGAAGCGCGCCAAAAACTGAACAAGATCCGCCCGGCAACAGTCGGCCAGGCCTCGCGCATTTCGGGAGTGTCGCCTTCCGACATCGGAGTTCTCCTCGTTTGGCTGAAGCGCGGTGATTCAAGCGCGGCGCGCGAAGCCGATTGCTCGGCGACGGTCGAGTAGCCGCGTTTCATTCCCGGTATTTTTTTTACGCATTTCGCATCGCTTGTCGGCCAATTTTTTTTGCCGCTTCGTGACAGCAAAAAGTCAGGACGAGACACATAAAAATATTTATTGACTATACATAGCTTCGCAATGTATAGTGTCTCTATGCAAAGCACAAAAGGGTTTTACCTATGATCACCAAGGAACTTGTCGCCGCCTCCGCCGAACCGTTGGTCCTCGCGCTGCTCGCGAAAGGCGAGAGTTACGGCTACGCCATCATCCAGGAAATAAAGAGTTTGTCGGACGGCGAAATCGAATGGACCGACGGCATGCTTTATCCCGTGCTGCATCGCATGGAGGACAAAGGCTTGATCAAGGCGCGCTGGGCAGAATCGGAAACCGGGCGCAAACGAAAATATTATTCCATCAAACAGGACGGCAAAAAGGCGTTGCAAAAACAGCGCGACCAATGGCTCACCGTGCACGGTACTTTGTCCAAACTCTGGAAGGAGAAATATGTTTAATCTCGAACGCGAAATTGAAAATTGGCGCCGTGGAATGCTGCGCGGAGGCGTGCGTCCCGCGGAAGTATTGGATGAACTGGAAAGCCATCTCCGCGAAGACATCGAACGAAAAATGAAGTCTGGTTTAAGTGAGCAACCGGCTTTTGATAGCGCAATCCAACAAATCGGCAACGCCGCCGCCCTCAAGCCGGAATTCAAAAATGGAAAGGCAAAAGAGGAACACGCAGTCTCGATCGCGCTGGCCGCCGCCGCCTGTCTTGTGAGCCTGTATGGAGGAGGCTTTGTTATCTACTGGTCGGTTATTGATCTGCAAACACCGCCCGGCGAAAAATATCGAGCCGTCGCACTGGGATGTTTTCTACTCGGCACTGTCATGGTATTGAGCGCGAGCTACGCGGAATTTCTCTGCATAAAAAACCTAATGAAGCGGCGGGCGCTGAAGCTGAAATAACGAAGCGCATATGTTTAATCTCGAACGCGAAATAAAAGCTTGGCGCCGCGAAATGAGGCGCGCGGGGATTCGGACCTCAAATACACTCGACGAATTGGAAAGCCATTTGCGCGCCGAGTTTGAGATATTAACAGCCTCAGACGGAAACGACAAAGAAGCTTTTCAAACGGCAAAATCACACGTGGGCAAGTCCCATCTCCTAAGCGTCGAATTTGATAAAGTAAAAAATTCGAAGTGTTGGCCCGTCATTATTAGTCGGGCATTTTGGATCGTCTTGCTCGTCCTGTTCATTGGCATGTGGCCGGTGAAATCCATTCCCCAACATTCTTTCTTCGATTTTCGGACACTGGCGGTAGCGACCGTCTTTGCCTTATCTGCCGGCCATTCCGCGTGGTATTTGGCTGGCGTGCTGTGCATCGTCTTTATCTGTTTTCGTTCCACGCACACACTAACGAACGCAAGAGCTGCCGCCTTGGAACAGGCGGTATGGGGCTTCAGCCTCCTCGCCGCGGGATTCGTTTTTCTCGCTTTCATACTGGGAATTATCGGAAACCATCATTTCATGGGGGTCTTTTGGGACTGGAACTCTTTTTGGATATGGACACTGGTCCGGTTGATTTTTTTGGCCGGTTTTATTTTCGCACAAAGATTTGCTGGATGGAGCCAGCATAAAAACGTGGTGCTTTATTTGGCTGGCGCGCTGGTGATCAATTTGGCTTGGACGATTATCAGCACAACGGGCGTTAACATTATGGCAATTTGGCGGCTGATGTTTTGGCCCGCGTGGTTTTCATTGGCGGTTCAAGCGCTGGCTTTAGCTTGGACGGTGATGCCAGCGCGCCGTGAATCAACGAGAGAATTCATCTGAACCCCGGAGAACATTTATGTTCGATCTCGAGCGCGAAATAAAAGCTTGGCGGCGCGAAATGATGCGCAACGGCGTGCGCACGACGGAAGTCTTGGACGAATTGGAAAGCCATTTGCGTAATGAGTTCACAAAATTGCTTTTGCCGCACACAACCGAGACGGTTGCATTTGAAAACGCACTCATGCGTGTAGGCAAACCCGCCGCCTTGTCCACCGAGTTCAACAAGGTCTCTAAAACAAAATTTTGGCCAGTCACCTTGATATGGATCGCATTTTTCGTGCTGTCGGCATGGTGGGATTTACGGTGTGCTTTTAATTGGTCCGATCGTCCGCTGCTGCTGGTCAACGCCGTCAGTTTGTTGTCCGGTTATCTGGCGTCGTACATGATAGACGCCCTGTGCCTCATCTACATTTTGTATTGGCGATTCAGAACAGCGACTCCCGCTCGCGCGACCGCGATTGATCGAGCCGTGCTGACTCTCAACAAAATAGCGATTGGGTTCGTGCTGATCGGATTCGCTTTTGGAATCGCCTACAACCGAACGGCAACCGGTCAATACTGGCACTGGCACATAGGCGAAATCGAAACCCTCTTTCGACTCATGTGGCTCGTGATCTTCTCACTGATACTCCGATTTGGCAGTCTCTCGCAACGTGCAACCTCTTTGCTATTTATGGCCGTGGATCTGGTGGGCAATCTCACCTTGTCAGCGGCTGTGCTCGCGCTTTTTCCCGATCCCACCAGACACATTAAAGTGATGATCTCACACTTCGGATTTATCTATGTGTTGCAATTATTGGGCTTGATCATGGGTTCGTTGCCCGAACGAAATGAACCTTGGCGAATAAATCACCAAATGAATCGAGCGAGGAAGGCTCAATCGTGAAAGGAAAACATGTTTGATTTCGAGCGCGAAATAAAAAACTGGCGGCGCGAACTCACGCGCGCCGGCATTCGATCATCCAGTGTGCTCGACGAACTCGAAGGCCACTTGCGCAATGAAACCGCCTCTCTCACCGCGTCCGGCAAACCAGGACCGGAAGCATTTCGCCTCGCCGCCTCGCGCATGGGAAATGCGTACGAGTTACATGCTGAGTTTAAAAAATTAAAAGTGCGTCCGATTTGGCCAGTGACGATCGGAACAACTTTTTGGGGCGTGAGCGTCGCCCTGCTGGCCTTCGCGGTGATTTCTTTGTTTGTAACTCGTGAGTCCTATCTGCGGATTCATCATGAGCCAATAGACCCGCTTGATCTTGCGGGAATGTTTGCCTTGTTCAGTGGATTTACGGCTGAGTTTCTCGCGGGCGCATTTGCCATCAGTTACTTTTCCTATGAGCGGTTCCACGCGCTGACTTCCCGCCGCGAACAATCGCTGGAACAAGCCGTCACACGCTTCAATTTAATCGCCGCCGGCCTGGTTGGCATCACGTTCATAGTGGGAATCTGCTCCAATCTTCAAAACGAAGGCTATCTTTATCATCCAAAGTTTCGTGAGGCGGGACATCTATGCAGTCTGGTGTGGCTATTTTCCTTCGCGTGGCTTTTAAGGTCAGGAAAATTCAACACTCGCGTAATCATGTTGCTATGCAGTGCGGGCAATATCGTCCTGGGCATTGATTGGTTTGTCGCGGGCTTTATCTCGAAAGAAGGCACGGGCGCGTTTTTTAGTTGGCGGTTTTGGCCGGTGCATGCATTCATCGCAATTCATTTTTTGGTTATCATTTTGGGAATGACCACGCTTAAGCAAGAGACGCTGGCGAAATCTTGAATTAGTAACTCGTAGGCCAGCCAGTTTCAATCGGCTTGACCTGGCAAATTGAAAGTGCCAGATATAGGCATGCTCAAATCTCCGGCGATGGCTATTCTTCTGGCGCTCGGCATTGCGGGATGTTCGTCGGATAATCACGCATCGGAGGCGAGCAAGAAAAAGTCCACCCCGAAGCCTTCGACCAACTCCATCGCCGCAGTTACTAATACCGCGCCGGAATTTTTGCTGCACTCGTTTAAAAAAATCCAGATCTCCGATAAGTTCTGGAGCGAAGGCGCAAACTTCGGTGACTTCAATCGCGATGGCCAGATGGACATTGTCTCCGGCCCGTTTTGGTACGAAGGCCCGGATTTCAAAAAGCGCCACGAATATTATCCCGCCACTAAAACTTTCACGCGCACGAAAAGCGATGGCACGACGGAAACCATTCCCGGCTTTGAAGGCGCGCTCGGCACGAAGAACACTTACTCGGACAATTTTTTCGCGTTCGTCTATGATTTCAACGGCGATGGCTGGCCGGACATTTTAATTTATAATTTTCCCGGGCTCGACGCGTCGTGGTACGAAAATCCCAAGGGCACGGACGGCCCGTGGCAGCGGCACATGATTTTTAACCAGGTGGACAACGAATCGCCGGCGTTCACGGACATCAATGGCGATGGCAAGCCGGACATCGTTTGCAATTCCGGTGGTTATTTTGGCTACGCGACCGCTGATTGGGAACATCCCGAGAAGCCGTGGAAGTTTCATCCGATCACGCCGAGCGGCGGCTGGCAAAAATTCACCCACGGCCTCGGTGTCGGCGACGTCAATGGCGATGGCCGCATGGATTTGCTTGAGAAGGACGGCTGGTGGGAACAGCCGGCGTCGCTCGCGAACGATCCAGTGTGGAAATTTCATCCGTTCCCCTTCGCGCCCGAACGGGGCGGCTCGCAGATGTATGTCTATGACGTGAATGGCGACGGCAAAAACGATGTCATCACCGCAATCGCCGCGCACGGTTATGGCCTCGCGTGGTTCGAGCAAACCAACACGGCGGACGGCGGCATCACCTTCATCAAGCACGTGATTCTGCCCGAACAGACCACGAAAGAACGCCCGCCGCCGGGTCGTTATGGCGTGCAATTTTCCCAGCTTCATTCCGTCGCGCTGGCGGATGTGGATGGCGACGGGCTCATGGACATCATCACCGGCAAACGCTTTTGGGCGCATGGCCACAACGGCCCCGATCCGGATTCCGACGGGCCCGCGGTGCTTTATTGGTTCAAGCTCACGCGTCCCGCGAAAGGCCGCGCGGAATTTGTGCCGCACATGATTGATAATTATTCGGGCGTGGGCACGCAGGTCGTCGCGGGCAACATCAGCAACTCGAAATATCCCGACATCGTCGTCGGCAACAAACGCGGCACGTTCGTATTTTTGCATCAGACCAAAGCGGTGAGCAAAATGCAGTGGGATGCTGCGCAACCGAAAGCCGCCAGTTCCGCGCCTATGCAATAAAAATGAAACGTATTTCAAAACCACCATGCGCTTCTTCTCCCTCTCCCCGCGACAACGCGGGGAGAGGGTTGGGGTGAGGGGCTGTTTATCTCGAAAAGCCGCTGGTTCGGCGCTCCTGGGGCGCCGCTGTTGTTGGAGGGTAGTGGCGAATATTAAGCGAGGCGGCGCGTCAGTAAATGCAGACAAACCCGTTCGATTTTTCAATATGAAATTAGCGCATAGAATTATTTTGCTGGCCGTGGCATCGCTTCCCTTCGTCATGAACGCCAGCCTCGCTCAAGAGATGCCGCCGCCGGACGTGATCAAGTTCGCCGGACTTTCGCCGGAAGATGCCGCGAAGGAAATGACGTTGCCGCCGGGATTCAAAGCCATTTTATTCGCCGGCGAACCAGATGTGATGCAGCCGATTTCATTTGCGATTGATGATCGCGGGCGGATCTGGGTGGCGGAAGGTTATACTTATCCGAAGCGCGCGCCGGAAGGGCAGGGCAAGGATCGCATCGTGGTTTTTGAAGATACGAATGGCGACGGCAAGTTCGACCGCCGCACGGTGTTCATCGAGGGATTGAATTTGGTCAGCGGCATGGAGGTGGGTTTCGGCGGTGTGTGGGTCGGCGCCGCGCCGTATTTCATGTTCATTCCGATGCAGGATGGCGACATGCCGAAGCCGAGCGGGCCGCCGCAAATTTTGCTCGATGGCTGGGGTTACCAGGACACGCACGAGACGTTGAACACGTTTAAGTGGGGCCCGGACGGCTGGCTGTATGGCTGCCACGGAGTTTTCACAGTGTCAAAAGTCGGCAAGCCTGGCACGCCGGAAAATGAACGCACCACTGTGACGGCGGGCGTGTGGCGTTATCATCCGACGCGACACACGTTTGAATATTTTGCCGAAGGCACGAGCAATCCTTGGGGAATTGATTTCGATGAAAATGGCCAATGCTTTACCGAGGCCTGCGTGATTCCACATTTGTGGCACATGATTGAAGGCGGCCGCTACATGCGCCAGGGTGGCCAGCATGTGAACCCTTATATTTTCGACGACATCAAAACCATCGCCGACCACTTGCATTACGCGGGCAACCAGGGGCCGCACGCGGCGAACGGACGCTCGGCTTCGATGGGCGGTGGACACGCGCACGCGGGCCTGATGATCTATCAAGGCGGCGCGTGGCCGACAAATTACAACGGTCAGATTTTCATGAACAACGTCCACGGCGCGCGCATGAACATGGATATTCCCGAACGCCAGGGTTCCGGTTTCGTCGGCCATCACGGGAAAGATTTTATTCTCTACAATGATTCGTGGTCGCAGGTGCTCAACATGCAGTCGGACCAAAACGGCTCCATGTACATGATTGATTGGTACGATAAAAATCGCTGCCACAGCACGGACGTGAATGCGCATGACCGCTCGAACGGGCGCATCTTCAAAGTCGTTTACGGCGATACAAAATGGACGCCGGTGGATTTGCAGAAAAAGTCGGATTACGAATTGGTCGCCATGCTGGGCGCGGGAAATGATTTTTACGCGCGGCACGCGAGCCGGATTTTGCAGGAGCGCGCCGCCGCCGGCACGCTGAGCGCACAAGCCAAAGAACGCCTTTTGGGACTTGTCAGTCCAGACGGAAGCACTGCCGACACCTTGGTTTCGGCGACTTACGGCATCGCATCAAAAGACACTTATGAACTGCGCGCGTTGTGGACTTTCCATGACATCGGCGCGTTGACGGAAGACCTCGCGTTGAAATTGTTGCGCAAGCCGAATGAATATATTCACGCCTGGACGATTCAATTTCTCGCGGAGGACAAAAATATTTCGGATGCGGTAATGAAAGAATTTGTTCGCCTGGCGCACGAGGACAAGTCGCCGGTGGTGCGGCTTTATCTGGCGTCCGCAATGCAGCGCGTTCCGGCGGCGCAGCGTTGGGATGTCGTCGAAGCGCTGGATGCGCACAGCGAAGACGCCAACGACCATAACCTGCCATATATGTATTGGTACGCGGCGGAGCCGTTGCCGACGGTGGATATTGTGCGTTCGTTGAAGCTGGCGGAGGCGTCGAAAATTCCGCGGATGTTGCAATTCACCGTGCGGCGCGTCGCCGCGATTGGCACGCCGCTCGCGTTTGGCTCGATCACAGAAAGTCTGGGGCGCGTCAGCGAAGATTCGCAGCGGCTGGATATTTTGAATGGCTTGAGCACAGCGTTGAATGGCCGCCGCAAGGCCGACATGCCGGAAGGCTGGTACGCGGTCGAAACCAAAATGAACGCGAGCGCAAATGCCGACGTGCGGGCGCAGGCAGAGGCGTTGTCGCTGGTGTTCGGCAGCCCGAACGCGCTGGCTTCGTTGCGCAAAACGGTGATGGACGGAACGGCTAAACCGAATGCGCGGCGCACAGCGGTGGCTTCGCTGTTGTCGGTGCATGACCCGGAATTGCCGGGATTGTTGCTGCAACTTTTGTCCAATCCCGAGCTTCAAGAATCAGCGTTGCGCGGGCTCGCGGCTTATGACGATGCGAAAACTCCCGGCGCGATTCTCGCGATTTATTCCACGCTGCCGCCGCCGCACAAACGCGATGCTTTGAATACGCTGGCATCGCGAATTGATTTTGCGAAACCGTTGCTCGATGCCATCGCGGCAGGCTCGGTGCCGCCCAAGGATTTGACGGCGGACGTGGTGCGGCAGTTGCGCGGATTGAAGAACACGGAAGTGGAGGCGGCAATTTTAAAATTGTGGGGCGTTTCGCGCGACAGTTCGGCGGACAAAAAAGCGGAGATCGCGAAATACAAAGGTATCTATTGGGCGGGCGGTTCGGTGCCGGGCGATGGCCCGCGCGGGCGGTTGGTTTTTTCGCGCACCTGCCAGCAATGCCACACGCTCTTCGGCACGGGCGGACACGTCGGGCCCGACCTCACCGGTTCGGCGCGCGCGGATTTGGATTATATCGTGTTGAACATCGTGGATCCGAACGCCGTGATCCCGAATGATTATCGCGCGTCCATTCTCGAGACGAAGGATGGTCGCAGCATCACGGGCATCGTGACCAAGCAAGACGATCACGCGCTCACGGTCGTCACCGCCAACGAAACTCTGGTGCTGCCGCGCAACGAAATCACTTCGCAAACGCTCAGCCCGCTCTCGATGATGCCGGAAGGTCTGTTGCAATCACTCAGCGATCAGGAAGTGCGCGACTTGCTTTATTATTTGGGCCGGCCGGGGCAGGTTCCGTTTCCAACCGTAAGCGAGATTCCCGCGAACGCCGCGGATTTTTTCAACGATAAGGATTTGTCCGCATGGGATGGTGATACGAATTTGTGGCGCGTTGAGAATGGAGAAATCGTGGGCAGCACGAAGACGGGCTTGAAGCACAATGAATTTTTGAAGAGCCGCATGGAGTTGGAAAATTTCCGGCTGAGGTTGAAAGTGAAACTCACACCGAACAGCGAGAACAGCGGCGTGCAGTTTCACAGCGAGCGCAGCGGCGATTACAAAATGAAAGGTCCGCAGGCGGACATCGGTTTGGGTTGGTGGGGAAAATTATACGAGGAGAATGGCCGCGCGATCCTTTCCAACCAACCCGGCGATGCGTTCGTCAATACGAACGAGTGGAACACTTATGAAATCCTCGCCGTGGACGGCAAGGTTCGCACGGCGCTCAATGGCCACCTATGCGTGGACATGGACGATGCACAAATCGCGCGCCGCGGTATCACGGGTTTGCAGATGCACGCGGGCGGCCCGATGGAAGTGCGGTTTAAGGAACTGAAACTGGAGTTGAATCCGAAGTTTGAAATGATGACGGTGAAGTGATGTGGATGGTTTTCACTTTCACGGGAGGGCGAGCGTACTCGCGAGCCCCATATCTATTGAGGGTTTGAAAACAATAATCCAGTTACGGCTCGCGAGTACGCTCGCCCTCCCATTGACAAGTTTTCAATCAGTCCATTGTCACTAGATACCGAAAACCTCTATCAGCGACGGGATGCTGGCGGCGGCGATGATGACGCCGGTCTGAATTTTTTTTCTACGGGAATTTAATTCTCCGCCGCGAAAATTGAAAAAAGACATGCAGCAAACCAAGGCAAACATCGAACACAGCCATTCTAATACCATCGTGCGCGTCAGGCCGTTTCGTGCGTCCCCTACGGGAAAATAATTCTTTAATAAAAATAATAAAAATGGCAGATAATAATTCAAAAGTCCCATCAAGGCGGCACAGGCGGTGATCAGCAGAAACGCAAAAATGATTGCTCGCATGGCGTTAAGCGAAATGGACGAGGCGAAAACGAACGCGCCGAACGCCAGCACATAAGCCATCGTGAACAGGGCGAAGTCGAGAAGGTCGGAGCTGTCGGATCCTTTGAGGCCGTGTTCCACGGCAAACCAAAGCACGGGTATTATCACTCCGAGCACAATTAGCGAGGCGATTGAAACACCCATTTTTACTAACCATTGTTTGAGTGGCGATATCGGAAGAGTCAGTTGCCAGCCGATGGTCCCCCAGTTGCGTTCTTCCGCCGTTGAAATCGCGCCAAGGAGGATGGGGAGCAAAACAATATATATGGCAGCGTCGGCGAATCGCAATGCGTTGGCCGTTTCCGATTTCGTAAGCCTCCAGTCAATTGTCCCGAAGACGAATATCACAAACGCCACAAATGCAACCAGGTAAACGGAGCGTTGGAGTTGAAGTTCTTTGCGGATGAGGCTGGCGAGTGGACTGGTGTAGCTGGGGAGTAATTTCTTCAGCGGCTGGCTCAAGGCGGCTTCCCACGATTCCGGCAGCTTCACTTCCTGCGAGTGCGAATCAATCACTTGAAAATTCATGAACACGCAATAGCCAAACCAACAGACCGTCGCGCAATAAATGGCGCCGGGAACGCCTATCGCCCAGCGGGGATGTTGCTGAAAAAAGTCCTGCAAGAACGGCACGTCAGGATGCGAGGTATATTGTGCCGCTCCCCAGCAGATAAAGAAAAAACCACCGGCTAAAGCGAGCGGCATCAGCACCATCAGCGCAGCGCCGCCGATGAGATTCTTGCTTATGAGCGGCATTAATGAGGCGGAACAAAAGGCGATCACAATCTCCGGTCCAAAAACACGAATCATTTCATGGAGGGTAACGATTTCCCCGCCGCGATATAAAAATTCCAAGCTAAGCATCGCGGCACCGGCAGCGAGGATCAACGCGACCCCCAGGACTAGCAGTTTCTCGAACCAAACTTGCCGCCGTGAAACCGGTTGTGCCAGCAACAAGAGCAGGGTGCGGGAGTCTAGTTCACCGCCAAATGAACTGGCCGCCAGCAGACATGCGCAGCCCGCGAAGACGAGGTTAATAATCCCGACGGTGTCATTTCCCCGAAGCAGCCACGCGAGCGCCGCAGGCAAAAACACCGCGAGGCAAAAAGGGCCCCGCAACAACCGCATTTCTTTTAAGGTTCGCGTGTTCATATTCTCCTATTGCAAGGCGGCCACGAAAATTTCTTCGAGCGTGAGAGCCTCAGTGGTCACCGTTTCGGGGCGCAGGGCGTTGAGTTGCGCGAGGACTTTTTCGGATTCACCATTAACGATGAGTTCGACTTCGCGGCCTTCACGCCGCACGCGTTTTGCGCCGGGAAAATCCGTGACGGCCGGCATGGCGGCAAAGCGCGCGCGGATTTTTTTGTAGCGCGAGCGCGCCTCGTCGGCGTTCAGCGACACCGTTTCACGGCCATTGTCTATGATGGTAAAATCGTCAATCAACCCTTCAAACTCGGTGATCAAATGCGTGGAAACAAAAACGGTGCGGCTCGGATCAGCGGCTTGATACGCGCCGATGACGGTCTGGATGAATTCGCGCCGCACGATGGGATCGAGGCCGGAGGTCGGCTCGTCGAGAATCAGCAAATCGGGTTCGGGACAGACCGCGCCGATCAGGGCGACCTGGGTCTTCTGGCCTTTGGACAATGAATTCGCTTTCTGTTTTTCGTCGAGGCGAAATTGGCCGAGAAGTTCGCGTTCAGTTTTTTTGTTCCAATGTTTGCGGAAGGACGCGAGATAATCCAGCGTGTCGCGCACGGTCATCCACGGGTAAAACGCGACGAAATCCGGGACGTAAGCGATGCGCGATTTGACGGCGACTTCATCCTTGCGCGGGTCGAGGCCGAAGACGCGCACGGAGCCGGACGAGGGTTGCAACAGATTCAACAGGCACTTGATGGTCGTGGTTTTGCCCGCGCCGTTGCGGCCGAAAAAGCCGTAGCATTTGCCGGGTTCGACGCGCAGGCTGAGGTCATTGACGGCATCCATCTTTCCGTATTTGCGGACGAGATGCTTGATTTCGATTGCGGGTGTTTCGGTGTTCATAGGTTGCGGGCCTCGTCGTTGGACTTGTTTTGATCGGCAAAAGCTTTGAGACGTTCCTTTACCATCGCGAGAAAATCGGCATCGCTGACTTGAAGGTTGTGGGCCTGGACAATGGCGGCATCAATGTCCGCGGCGAGAAGATTTTCGCGCACCTGCCGTTTGAACGGCGAGTTGCCTTCCGAAACAAAACAGCCCTTGCCCGCGATGGTTTCGATGATGCCCTGGCTTTCGAGTTCGGCGTAAGCCTTGGAGACGGTATTGCGGTTGATGCGCAACTGTTCCGCCAGCGGACGGATCGAGGGCAGCGGTTCCCCCGGCCGCAATGCCCCCGAAGCCGTCGCGGACTTGATCTGGTCCACCACCTGGAGATAGACCGGTTTGCCGGACTTGTAGTTGAGTTGAATAACCATCGCTTGGCGTCTGTTGTTTTACTGTCATAGGATACTAGGACAGTTTAAAGAAAAGGTCAAGAGGTTTTTTGAAAATACTTTTTTGGGAGGGCGAGCGTACTCGCGAGCCGTGACATTTTCGAGAGGCTAGACGAACATTACGGCTGAAAATGACAAGGCCGAGTTGCTGCTGGTACGTTTACTTTATCGGATATTCAAAGCCCGGCGGCGTCAAGTAACACCTTTTTTGCGGCACTTTGGAGAATAGATTGATCTGGAAGAAATAAAGCCATGATCATGTCACGGCTCGCGAGTACGCTCGCCCTCCCTTTTTAAGTTATAGCAGTTTTACCTGCAACTCTTCGCGGGTGAGTTCTTCGCCGAGGCCTTGCGTGCCAGCGCGGCGGCGTTCCATGATGTGCTTGTCCACGAGGGGATCGTAGGCGACGGGATATTTTCCGTCGTAACAGGCCATGCAGAAATTTTCCTTGGGCAAACCGGTCGCGCGGACCATGCCTTCTTTCGACAAATAGGAAAGCGAATCGGCGTTGAGATATTTGCGGATCTCTTCGAGGGTGTGATTGGCCGCCATGAGTTTGCTGCGGTCGGGAAAATCAATGCCGTAAAAGCAGGGGTTCATGTGCGGCGGACAACTGACCATCACGTGCACTTCCTTCGCGCCGGCTTCCTTCAAATTGTTGACGCGGGATTTGCAGGTGGTTCCGCGCACGATGGAATCGTCCACGACAATGACGCGTTTGCCCTTCACCAGTTCGTGAATCAAATTCAATTTCACGCGCACGTCGAAGTCGCGGATGAGTTGCGACGGCTGAAGAAAACTGCGGCCGACATAGTGGTTGCGCACGAAGGCCATCTCGTAGGGAATGCCGGATTCGAGCGAGTAACCGAGCGCGGCGCAGTTGCCGCTGTCGGGCACGGGGATGACGAGATCGGCCTTGACGGGATGTTCGCGGGCGAGTTCGCGGCCCATTTCCACGCGGACTTTATAGACGTTTCGATTAGCGATGGTGCTGTCGGGTCGCGCGAAATAAACGTATTCAAAAATGCAGAATGCGCGTTTGTCCTGCTCGGGAAAAGCCTGAATGCTGCGCAAACCATTCTCGTCAATGATCACGATTTCGCCGGGCTCGACATCGCGGACGAATTCGGCGTGGATCAAATCAAACGCGCACGTCTCGCTGGCGAGCACCCATGCGCCATCCACCTTGCCAAGGGAGAGCGGGCGAAAACCGTAGGGATCGCGCACGCCGATCAATTCGCGCTCGGTCATGATGGCGAGCGAATACGCGCCTTCGATGCGGCGCACGGTTTCGACGAGATTATTTTCCTGGCCGTCGAGCGTGGGTTGCGCGAGGAGATTCAAAATGATCTCGCTGTCCACGCTGGTCTGGAACATCAAGCCTTGCGCTTCAAGTTCGTCGCGCACCTTGGCGGCGTTGGTCAAATTGCCGTTGTGCGCGACGGCGATCTGGCCGAGGCGGCAATTACCGGTGAGCGGCTGGGCGTTGCGCAGATGCGACGAGCCGGTGGTGGAATAACGCGTGTGGCCGACGGCCATCGAGCCTTTCAACAGGTCGAGGGATTCGCCCTTGAAAATTTGCGAAACGAGACCCATGCCGCGGTGCTCGTGAAAACGCGCGCCGTCGCAAGTGACGATGCCCGCGCTTTCCTGCCCGCGATGTTGCAGCGCGTAAAGGCCGTAGTAAGTGAGTTGCGCGGCGTTGGGGTGGCCAAAGATGCCGAACACGCCGCAATAATGTTTCGGATAAATCTGCGCGTCATCCCCGGCCAGCGCAGCCGTTTCCAAGGGGTCGTTCGACGTGAGTTTCATCGTCAGTTCATTGCGCGCGCGATCGCATTCCACCAGGCGTCATACAAATCGCGCGTATCCGCTGTTATTGTTCCCTCACTTGTTTTTATTTGCAAGGCCGGGCCGCGCACCGTGCCGATTTGCAAGGCGGGAACGCCGAGAATTTTCGCCTGCGCCAAAACTTTGTGCGCGTGCAACGCCGCGACGGAAATAACCACGCGACTTTGGGTTTCGCCAAACAGGAGCGCGTCCAAACGGGTTTTAGCGACTGCGGACAAATCAATTTCCGCGCCGATCAAGCGCGGGGTTTCGCGGGCGACCTGTTGCGAGATGCAACTTTCGGCGAGCGCAACTGCCAAGCCGCCTTCACTGCAATCGTGCGCGCTTTTCACGACGCCGGAGCAGATCAACGAATGCAAGGCGAGGTGCAATTCTTTTTCCTTCGCCAGACCGCAACGCGGCGGCGTGCCGGTTTTGAGGCCGTGAATCTGTTGCAAATATGCGGAGCCGCCGAGACCGAGAATGGGATCGGTGGTGTCCACGACGTCGCCTAATAAGATAATGGCGTCGCCCTCGTCCTTGAACCATTGCGTGGTGACGTGCTCGAGTTTGTCAACGAGGCCAACCATCGCGACGGTGGGCGTGGGGTCAATCGGGCCGTTGGGATTTTGATTATAGAGACTGACGTTGCCGCCGGTGACGGGAGCGTTGAAAGCGCGGCAGGCTTCGGCGAGGCCGCGAACGGATTCACGCAGTTGCCAGAAAATTTCCGGGTTGTGCGGATTGCCGTAGTTCAAATTATCCGTGCTGCCGAGCGGCACCGCACCGGCGCAGGCGAGATTGCGCGCGACTTCGGCGACGACCGTTTTCGCGCCTTCGTAGGGATCGAGATACACATACGCGGCGTTGCAATCCACTTTCATGGCGATGAATTTTTCCACCGCGCTTTTGCCATCGCTATTCTCCGCACCGGGCACGGAGTCAGCCTTGATGCGCACAACCGCGGCATCCGAGCCGGGACAAACCACCGTGCCATCGCGCACCATGTGATCGTATTGGCGATACACCCAATTCTTCGACGCGATCGTGGGCCACGCGAGCAGCGCCTTCAGATCGGCGGCGGCATCGCGCGTGTCGGGAACGCCATCCAGGCGGAACGCGCGAACGGCTTTCAAATATTCCGGCTCGGTGAATTCGCGTTGATAAATGGGCGCTTCGTCGGCGAGTTTTTTTGCGGGAATATCCGCGACCATCGTGCCGTGATTTTTCACGACCATGCGGCCCGAGTCGGTCACGCTGCCGATCTCCGCCCACGGCAAATCCCATTTGTCGAAAATGCGTTTCACCTCGGCCTCGCGGCCTTTATGCACGATGATGAGCATGCGCTCCTGCGATTCGCTGAGCATGATTTCGTAAGGCGTCATGTTCGGCGCGCGCTGCGGCACTTTGCTGAGATCAATCTCGATGCCGGTGCTGGCGCGCGCGGCGGTTTCGCAAGTGGAACAGGTTAAACCCGCCGCGCCCATGTCCTGAATGCCGGCGACGGCATCGGTCGCGAGCAATTCGAGGCACGCTTCCATCACGAGTTTTTCCATGAAAGGATCGCCGACCTGCACCGCACCGCGTTGTTGCTCGGCGGATTCCTCGGTCAAGTCTTGCGAAGCGAACGCCGCGCCCGCCAAGCCATCGCGACCCGTCGCGGGGCCGACATAAAACACCGGATTACCAATGCCCTTCGCCGCGCCGCGAGCGATTTGTTCGTGGCGCAATACACCGAGACAAAAAGCGTTTACGAGCGGATTGCCCTCGTAGGATTTGTCGAAATAAACTTCGCCGGACACCGTGGGGATGCCGAAACAATTTCCGTAATGCGCGATGCCCGACACCACGCCCGCGAACAAGCGCTTGTTCTTCGCGACTTCGGCTTTCTGTTCGGCGGTGGCTTCGCCATTCGCGGCGGATTGGATGGGGCCGAAGCGCAGGGAATTGATCGCGCAGATGGGCCGCGCGCCCATCGTGAAAATATCGCGGATGATGCCGCCGACGCCGGTGGCCGCGCCTTGAAACGGCTCGACCGCGCTCGGATGATTGTGCGACTCGATCTTGAAGGCAATCGCGAGGCCATCGCCGACGTCAATGATGCCGGCATTTTCCTCGCCCGCGCCGACGAGAATTTTTGGCGACTTGGTGGGAAAACCCTTGAGCAGCGGACGGCTGTTTTTATAAGAGCAATGCTCGCTCCACATCACCGAGAAAATACCAAGCTCAGTGTAGTTGGGATCGCGGCCGAGAATCGTTTTGATGCGCTCGAACTCGTCCGGCGTGAGGCCGTGCTGCTTGATGAGTGCGGGAGTGATGGCGGGGTCGGTAATCATGAATGGCTAGTTAGATGGTCGCTTTTTAAGACCAACGATTCTCACTTCCTTGACGGCATGATCCGCCCAAAAGGAAATCATCCACGGATGGAGAAATTTTACCTGAACTTTCCGGCCGGAAGGCTCGTAGAAAAAAGAGCCGGTCATTTGATAGGGATCGGCAGCCAGAGCGCGAAAAATTGCATCTAATTGTTCGCGCTGACGCAGTGGTAAATGAATAATTACCTCCATCACCGCGCCGTGCAAAATGTACGCGTATGCCGAGGGCATTTACAGGCCCCTGGCCTTTAACTCGTTGTGCTTCCTCTCGAATTCCTCGGCGGTTACTTTGTGACCGGCGTCCATGTCTTTCATTCGCCGCCCGATTTCCTCCCTGAATTCGGCTTCTTCTTGTTGCCCCATCCCGGCGAGAAAAGCAAATAACTGCGAACGCTCCTCTGGGGAAAGCTCGTTTATTTTTTCTGTCAGTTCGGCGACACTCATCAAACATCTGTAGTCTATTTTAAGTGATTTTTCAATGTTAAATCATCACGCCGCCTTCGCCACCGGCTTGCTTTCCAGCGCGTGAATCAGGCTCTCAAAAATCAACCGTCCGTCCGTGCTGCTGAGCATTGGTTCGCTGGCGCGTTCGGGGTGAGGCATCAGGCCGGCGACATTGCGGCGCTCGTTGCAGATGCCCGCGATGTTTTGCAGGGAACCGTTGGGATTAGCGGCGTCGCTGGTTTCGCCCTGCGCACTCACGTATTGCCAGAGGATTTGATTCTTCGACTTGAGTTCGGCGAGCGTGGCTTCGTCTGCGAAGTAGCAGCCTTCACCGTGCGCGATGGGGATGCGCATCAGTTTCTCGGCAGGGACGCGGTTGGTGAACGGCGAATCGGGCGTCAAAGTTTTTACGAAAACGTGTTCGCAACGGAATTGCAGCGAGCGATTGCGGATGAGCACGCCTGGCAGCAGACCCGCTTCGCACAAAATTTGAAAGCCGTTGCAGATGCCGAGCACGTGGCCGCCATTCGCGGCAAAAGTCTGGACGGCTTGCATCACGGGGCTGAAGCGTGCGATGGCGCCAGTGCGCAAATAATCACCGTAGCTGAATCCGCCGGGGACGATGATGGCATCGGCATTGCCCAGCGACGTTTCCTTGTGCCAGAGCAGGCGCGCGGAATGGCCGAGGACATTGCGGAGAACGTGCACGGCGTCCTGATCGCAATTCGACGCGGGGAATTGGAGGACCGCGAAGTTCATTCGAGTTCGAGTTTGTAATCTTCGATGACGGGGTTGCTCAGGAATTTGTGGCAGGCCTCGTCGAGCTGTTTGCGGAGCGTCTCGCGGTCGCCGGAGACTTCGATCTCGAGATATTTGCCGACGTGCACGGCGCCGATGCCGGAGTAGCCCAGGTGTTCAAGGGCGTTTTGGACGGTCTTGCCCTGCGGATCGAGCACGGCTTTTTTTGGCGTGATGATAATTTTTGCTTTCATGTCGGCGCGAAATCAAATACCCGGCGAATAATTCGCCGAGATGTTGCGGAAAGCAAGCCGCGGACGCTAGATATTTTTTTGATCACTGGATTCGATAGCGGTGGGTTTGGCTTTTTTGACGCAGAGGCGCGAGAGGCGCAGAGACGCAGAGGGCGGAACAAATTGATCGATAGAAAATTAAGGCAAATCCTTACAGTCAGAACATTTTCTCCACTCGGAAAATATTTTTTTTGCCGCTTCTGCGCCTCTGGTCAATTTTTTAATTCAAAGCAGGAAGCTATCGCGAGAACATTATGCTTTTGGATTAGGAGCCGGAGTTTGGCCGTTCTGCAATAATTTCCACACGCGCAGGGCTTCGGTGACGCCCCAGGCCTGGGCGTCGCAGCCGCGCTGGGTGTGGGGGGTGTCGCCGTCCAGGATTTCGGGGATTTGGCCGACGCAGTTTGTCATCAGCGAACGGTCCAGGCTGCCGAGGTAGGCACGGGCGGCAGCGTGGGCTTCGGGCGCGTTTTCCCACGCGCGGGTGAGGGCTTCGCAGAAGACGGGGAAGATCCATGTCCACGCGGTGCCGTTGTGATAAGCGGGTTTGCGGCGCGTATCTTCATCGCCTTCGTAACTGCCCCAATACGGTTCAGGAGGATTGTTTAATAGCTGGCCCTGGTTGCCGTAAATGGGCAAGGGCGGCTCGACGGGCAGCGGCGCGAGGGTGCGCAATCCCCCGGGAACCACGAGGTAGCGCGCCGCGGCGGCGACACAGCGTTGGGCTGCGGTGCCGGTGAGCAGGCCAAGGCTGATGGCGAAGAGGCAATTACTCCGCAGGGCATTGTCCACGACGGCCTGGTCGGCGCGTTGATCGGATTTGGCGATGAGCAGGTCCGCCAAGTAACCTTGCGAGTCGAGCCAAAAATATTTCGTGAGGGAAACTTCCGCTTGTTCAGCAAGGTCGCGCCAGCGTTTGCGTTCTTTCGCCGGAGCGATGCGCGCAAGCTGGCGCAGGAGGCGAATCCACAGCACTTGAATTTCCACGGGATAACCTTCGCGCGGTGTGCCGGCGGGGAAATTGGTGTCCATCCAGGTGAAATGGCTGGGGCTCCAGATGAGGCCGGAGACGGTGTCCATGTGGATACCGTTGGGCGTGCCGGTTTGATAATGCGACGCGATGTCGGTGAGCACGTCGGCGATGGTGGGGCCAGTGTCATCCACTTTCGTGCGATAAAAATCTTCGCCTTCGCGCGCGGTCATTTCTTCGCACACGACGCCATACCACAAGGGTGCGTCGGTGGTGTCGCGGTTGGAGGCGTCGTCGCCGTGGATGGTATTGGGCAGCGTGCCGTCCTTCACGAAACGGCCAAAGATGAGTAGCAACTGTTTGACCTCGTCCACCATTCCGGCGGCGAGCAATCCGCGCGCGCAGATGAGGGAATCGCGGCCCCAATCGAGAAACCACGGATAACCGGCGATAACGGTGCTGCCGTTGTCACGACGCACGACGAACGCCCGCGCGGCGCGAAGAAGCTGGCGGCCAAATTCATCGTCCGGGGCGAAGACCTTCGCGGGGTCAACGGCTTTTGGATCTTCGGGCGATTTGGATTTTTCAATTTCGTCGGCGGAAGGATTATTGGCGTCGGCGCAAACGACCAATGAAAGTTCCGCGCCTTTTGCGAGTGGCAAGTCGAACCAGCCGGGGCTGTAGGCATCGCCGCTGGCAGTTTGGCCGCGGCTTTGCTCGACGGGATGCGGGATATTTTCCGACCACTCCGCTTCGTGATGATAAAATCCGCCGCTGCTGAACACGCGCAACTGGCGATCGGCGGCGGGCGTGAAAATAAATCCGGTCTGCTGGTCGAGTGGGCGTGAGTTGGACGAGAAATGAAAATCCGCGCCGCCGTTGCGCTTGGTTTCAGAATGGAAATTGCGATCCTCGATGTCCACGCGCACGGTGATGCGGACTTCGCGATCATCGGGCAAGGGTTTGCGCGTCGCGAGGGTGCGCGTGAGGCGGGCGAAATGGAGGACGGTGGTGTTGCGGCCGGGCAGCATGCTTGCGGTCACCTGAATTTCGACGGTGCGGCCATCGCCGGCGTTGGCGACGAAATGCCAGCGCGCGGGCGGACCGGGCTCGAAGGAAACGAGGTTGCGCAAATCAAGCGCGGTGATGAAGCCATCAGCATTGACCCAGAGGCGCGCGCGCTTGGCGAAGACGTGGCGGTCAACGGGCACGCGGGGGTTGAGGTTCGCACCGAGGAGACAATCGTATTTGGATTTGATTGCGCCGAAGTCCACACACAAGCGGGCCATGCCGCCGATGCCGTTGGTGAGGAGCACGAGCGGTTGTTCCAGGGTGTGCGTGAGGCCCGCATTAGGAGACGCGCCGGGTGCCAGCGCGGCTTCGTCGCGCAAGACCGGGACATTAGAAATGGAGAGTGGTTTGCCGGTGCCGGAATCGAGGACGGGTCCGGGCGCGAGAAAGCGGATAGGCGATTCCATTTCCTGCGCGGCGATGGTATAGCGTTCGAGCACCAGCGTGGCATCGCCGGGCGGTTGCGATGGCGCGAAGCATGCGACGTGGCCCTGCGAAAGCTCGATGGATTCGGCGTGAACTTCTTTTCCGGCGAGACGGAGCGTGGCGCGAAAGCGGGCGGAGTCGGTTACCAAAAGCCAATGGCCGGGCGGCACGGGGAGAATGCGCCGGCGATCCAGCAAGGACCAGGTTACGACCGGCTCGTATTTTCCGGGTGAATTGGCGCGCGGATCTTTCAGCAGGCGCTCAAGATTTTCGCGAACGACCTTGGCATCAGCGGACGCGGCGGAGGCCAGCACGCCCGAAGGGTTCGCGTCAACGAGTTTAGCCAGTTCGCGCCAGTCCACGGAGGGAATATCCTCGATGGGAAGCTGTTTGCCAAGCGCGGTCAGGGCCCATGCAGCGCGGGCGCGGGCGCGGCGATAATCCTCACCGCTCAAACCTTGCGGCTGCGCGCGCGGCGAAAGACAAAAGCACGCGCCGGGTTCAAGCGTGAATTCCAGTTTGCCGTCCCGGGATTTCTTCGGCTTGGGAACGGGTTGGCCGATGAGTTCAAATTTCAAACCGCCGAGGTCGCGCGCAATTTCGCTTTCTAGCACGAAAGTTTGCGGCTCCTCGATGTCCAGGTTCGCGAGCACGAGCAGCGAGTCTTTGCCTTCCTCGGAATCGCGGCGCAAAACATAGACGGGCGAATCGGCGGCGCTGAGACGGGTGAGTTTCGCGCCATCGAAAAAGCACGGGTGATCGGCGAGCAGGCGGTTGAGTTGCGCGAGTTCGGGCACGATATTTTCCGCGCTGTCCCACGCGAGGCCGCGGCTCGAATGAACATTGATTTGTTCGGGCGCGAGCCATTCCACGCCGCAGGTGAAGCCGTAACCGCCGTTCACGCTCGCGAGCGCGCAGAGGCGATTGCGCATGAGCGACCAGACGCGTCCGTGCTTGGCAAGACGCTCGTTGTCGTGGGTTTCGCTGTAGTGAACGAGCAGGCCGAGGCGTTCACTTTGGCGGATGCTGTGGTCGAGGTAACCGGAGACTTGCACGGGCGAAAAGTTTTGGAACAGTTCGGAGTAGGCCCATTGCATGTTGCCCTCGGTGAGCAAATTCTCGGTCAAATCCCACGCGCCGCCGAGTCCTTCGAGGAGAAAAACCGTGTCGGGAAATTCCTGCCGCACGCGGGCGATGATGTATTGCCACGCGGTCAGCGGAACTTTGTAACCGGCGTCGCAACGAAAACCATCCACGCCGCGCGCACACCAGGTGAGAAAAACTTCGCCGAGATAATCCCAAAGTTCGACGTGCTTGTGTTCGAGTTCGACGAGGTCTTCCCAAACGACATCCCACGCGCCGGGGCTGACGAACGCGCCGCCCAGCCCGCGCAACATCCATTCGGGATGATTTTCCTGAAGGTTCGAGCCCCAGCCGGTGTGGTTGATGACGATGTCGAGGAAGACGCGTCCGCCCTTGAGATGCGTGGCGTAGGTGAGTTCGCGAAATTGATCCACGCCGGTCGTGCGGCGATCAAAAACCACCAGCGCCGGATCAATGCCCGCGAGGTCCAGCGCGGCGTACGGACTGCCAAAGCGGCCATAGCGCGCGTAAGTGGTGGGCACGGGATTTACCGGCAGCAAATGGAGGATGCGGCAGCCGAGGGTGTCCATGATGTGCGGCAGTTGCGGCACGAGATCGCGGAACTTTCCCGAAGGCGGGATGACGGAATAGCCGGCAGCGTCAAGCTGTTGAAGTTGCGCGGATAATTTTTCGTTAGTGGTGAAGACGGCATTGCGGCTTGGGCCGAACATGCGGGTGAAGGCGCAGTAAATGGTGTTCGCCGTGCGGTAATGATTCGGGTGAACGGCGATGCCGAGGTCGGGGCCGTCCGGCCAATGCTGCCAGCCCTGGGGATCAATGAGGTAAGCCTTGGCCTTGAAATAACCGACCTCGGTGAGCGGCAATTCGAGGCTCCACGCGCCGCCTTCCGCGCGCATCGGGAGGTCGTGCCACGACGCACCGGCGGCGGCGAGATTTTTGGCCTGGGCATTGACGAGTTCCTGGCCGAGCACCGCGGCGCGGCCCAGGTCGGTGCGCAACCGCGCGTGCCAGCCATCCGGCGCATGGCGGCCCGCGCCATCGCCCAGCGTGAACCGGATGCGATCACCGACGAACCGGCGAATGCGTTCGCCCGGAGCGGGTTTCATGACCGGCGCCAAATTTTCCATGCGGATGTAATAGCGGAAGCGGGAAGGAAATAAAAGGAGGTTAAGAGAATCGTTGTTCGATTTGAGCAAGTTCCCAAAAGCCATTCTGCGGCCGATTCTTTCGTCTCAACGGCGGCTATTAGAAATTAGTTATGATTCGAGCCGTCATAGATCAGGGCAACGCCTTGATCGAGGAGAGTGCACCGCTGTTTATCCGAATATTTATTCGCCTTGGCCCGCGCCTTATCAGAAATAACCGTTCCTTCGGACTTGGTTTTGATTTTTTCTGTTTTCTTTTTCTTCATTGGCGTGGTTATGGCTGGATTCGACGCACGCCCTTAAATTTATCAAAGTCGCGATCGAAGCTGGCAACCGGTTCTGACAATTCAATCGCCGCTGCCGCTAGATAGGAGTCGGCAAAATGGGCATTTTGTTCCCGGCATCGTTTTAGTGTTTCAAAAATTCGTTCACGCTCCACGACTTCTATGCCTCGACCTTTAAGAAATGCCGCAAGCTTTTCGGCCACCAAATTGCGCTCGATATCATAAAACGATTCCAAGGTGTAAAACACTTCGGCGACGATGATGGGGAATACCACAAGCGTCAGTTCGCCGCTGTCTGCCTTTTCCACTAACTTGCGAACCCTCCCCGCCATCTCAGGCGGATTATCGGTGAAAAAGCGAACTAAAATATTTGTGTCCACCAACTGCCGTGGCGGACTCATTTTCCTCGCAAGTGTTTCGTTACCCTTTCACCAACGGCCCGCTGCATTGCGGCTCGCTCCTGCCTGGCCCCAGGGAATTTTTTGGTTGAGCGAAGGCTTCCAAACAATGCCAAAGCGCTTGGCTGCGCTTCGACAATTGCCGTGCCGTCCGGTTGGATCTTCCATTCCAGGCGCTGCCGTGGTTTTACTTTTAAAGCCTCGCGAATTTCACGGGGAACGGTGGTCTGTCCTTTGTCGGTCAATGTCGAGCTTGGCATTTGAATTATATTACCACAGTTTAATGTAATGAAGAAAGACATTTCATTACTTTCTTAATGCTGCATTACTTTCTATTTTTTTTGCGCGATTATAAAAGGCGCGGCGATTCTTTTCCGCTCGGATCGCGGGTCTGCGAACCGCAGCCATGCTCAAAGAAGATTGCCGCTCAAGGCTGAGCCGAAAGCGGCCTGACCAGATGTACCTTGCTGCGGGTCATAGACCCGCGGTCCGGGTGGAGGAGGAAACTTCTCTACCCTATCGGCATTTCAGTCGTTCTTCTTAACTTTGCTTTCAGATGGTGGGCAACTGTCTCAAAATCAGCCGGTCTTGGGGTTTTTGGGGTTTTGGTTTTGGCGTATTTCCGCGTTTTTTGTGGTCTCTCCTTTGGCAACGAATTTGCTAACTTAGTTTTGATTTTTTAGGACTTCCCCGGTTCGTTTTGGGGAGCGGGCGCGTTGTGCGTCCAAATCAATAGAATAAATAGCATGTCCGCCACGTTATCCGCGAGCGAAGAGGCCCAACTGTCTCAGACGATTGAGATGTTTGAGGTCATCACGCAATCGCAGCCGCAGGATTACCAGTCCCTGGAGATCCTCAAGGAAGCGTATTCCAAGCTTGGCCGCGAAAAGGACCTCGTGGCCACGTCCAAACGCATCGCGCAGGCGTACGTGCAACTCGGCCAGCTTTCTTCCGCCATTCTCGAATATGAAACGGTGCTGCAACGGTTCCCGGATGATTCGGATGTCCAGGCCGCGCTGAAGGAAATCGAGCACAAGGCGAACAATCTTTCCGCGCATCCCGCACTGGCCGAACCCGCGCCCATGCGCCCGGCCAACGCCGCGCCGCGTCCGCAAAAAACCACCGGCAAACCCGTGCCGCAGGACATTGACGATGGCCGCGCGCAGATGCAGAAGATTTTCGTGGAGAGCAAATTGATCTCGGCGGGGGATTTTGATTTGTGCTGGAGCACACCGGACCTGGCCGAACCGCCGCGCGGGGTCAAAGAGCCATTCATCCTGACCCTTGCGGACAAGGGCATTCTTCCCTCCGATAAAAGCCTCAAGGTTTTGGTGGAAAAATCGCGCCTGGCTTATCTGCCGCTGGAAAAATACGAAGTGGATATGGAACTGGCGCGCGGTTTTCCGGCGGATGTCTGCCGCCGCTGGTGCGTGTTGCCGTTCGATCGCATGAGCAAGACCGTGCTCGTGGCAACGGCGAATCCTTTCAATCGCCAGGCGGCCAAGGAATTGGCGGACGCCACCAAACACCGGCTGTTGTTCTATGTGACGACGCCGGCTGAAATCGTGACCAACCTGCGCAAAATCTTCCGCTGATCACCATGCCACCCGTCGTCAAATCCTTTGGAGAACGCATCGCCGACGCGCTGGTCGAGGACGGCTTGCTTACGGTCAAGCAGGTGGAGGAATTGCTCGATCAGCAAAAGAAGGAAGGCACGCGCCTGCTCAAGCTCGTCGTCGAGAAGGCTTACGTCAGCGAATTGGACATGACGGTTTCGATGGGCCGCATCCTCAATACGCCGCCCGTCAACCTGCCGCGCATCGGCATTCTACCCGAAGTCGGCGACCTTTTGCCGCGCGACCTGGCGCGCAATTACAAAGTCGTCCCCGTCTCGCGCCTCGACAATAAATTGTTCCTGGCGATGGCCGACCCGCTGAACGTGCTGGCGATTGACGACGTCAAGCGCATCACGAAGCTGGAGGTCGTGCCGATGATCGCATCCGAGCGTTCGATCGTCGAGAAGCTCAACACCCTGGACGCGGCCAAAAGCGGCAGCATGGAGGACATCATCAATGATGCCCAGCGCCAGGCCAACGATGAGTCCGATGCCGACAACCTGGAAGTTTCCAAGGAAGCGCTGGAAGACGTCAGCCTCGATCAACTCGCGGCTTCCAGCGAAGAAGCGCCGGTCATCAAACTTGCGAATTTGATTTTGGTGCAGGCCATCAAAGACCGCGCGAGCGATATTCACATCGAGCCCTTCGAGAAAGTCGTCCGCTTGCGCTATCGCGTGGACGGCGCGTTGCAGGACGCCACGCCGCCGCCAAAAGCGATGCAACTCGCGCTGGCTTCGCGTTTGAAAATCATGAGCAGCCTGGACATCGCCGAACGGCGGTTGCCGCAGGACGGGCGCATGCGCGTAAAAGTGGGCGGCAAGGATTTTGATTTGCGCGTTTCGTTTTTGCCGACGGTCCATGGCGAAAAATGCGTGCTGCGCGTACTGGATAAATCCAACCTTTCCGCGAGCCTGGACAAGCTTGGCCTGGATCCCGATACGTTCCAGCAATTCAAGCAGGCGGTGGACGCGCCGCACGGCTTGATCCTCGTCACCGGCCCCACGGGTTCGGGCAAAACCACAACGCTTTATTCCGCGCTCAACGAACTCAACAGCCCGCAATACAATATTGTCACGGTCGAAGACCCGGTGGAGTTCCAGATCCCGGGCATCAATCAGGTTCCGGTGAAAAAAGAAATTGGGCTGACGTTCGCGAATTCGCTGCGCTCGATTTTGCGCCAGGACCCGGACATCGTCATGATCGGCGAAATCCGCGATACGGAGACGGCGGAAATCGCGATTGAGGCCGCGCTGACGGGCCATCAGGTCTTGAGCACAATGCATTGCAATGACGCACCCGGAGCCATCGCGCGTTTGGACGACATGGGCATCGCGCCCTTTTTGATTTCGTCGTCGGTGATCCTGGCTTGCGCGCAACGCCTGATGCGGCGCATCTGCCAGCACTGCAAAGAGCCGGTGGTTTATCCGGAGAAAATGTACACGGACCTGACGATTGACCCGAGCCTCTTTGAAGGCGTGACGCTTTTCCGCGGCCGCGGTTGCGAGCGTTGCAAAGGTTCCGGTTACGCGGGCCGCCTGGCGATCATTGAAGCGATGACCAACACGGATGAAATCCGCAAACTTATCATCGCCCGCGCCAGCACGCGCGAAATGGCGAAGGTAGCCATCGGCCAAGGCATGCGCACGCTACGCATGGCCGCGCTGGACCGCGTGCGAGCGGGAGTTTCGACGCTGGAACAAGTGTTGGTGCTGACGTCGTCGCATTGACGATTGCTGGCAACTCTCGGAGATTCACGGCTTTTCTTGCGGAGCAGATTCATTGAGCGCATTCCGCTTCAGTTGCCGCCACCGCAAGAGCCATACGATCAGTCCTAGAAACATTGGGGAAAAGCAGATGGCGTAGAACACATTTCGCGTGGTGGTCTGGGTGATGTCAAGCCAGTGATAGCGCGTAAAGAATTCGCGAGCCACGGCGTCATTGCCGTGTTTCGCCAGCGCGATTCCACCGAGGGCGATGTCATGCGCGGCAGAGAGGCCGCCAATCGCGGCAAACCAGCCGAGCGTCACGCCACCCGAAGCGATGAGGCCAATCGCGGCGCCACCCAAGGCGATCGCACCCAGCGCCATACCGCCAAAAGCCAGAATGCCCACGCCGAATCCGCCGATGGAAATGAGGCCGACGCTGAGGCCGCCCATGCTGATGCCGCCGACCGCAACGCCACCGCTGGCAAAAAGAATTCCGTAAGCCACATCGCCGGACGCAATCCACGCGATGGCCGGTTGCAGCTTTTGTCCGGGCAATCTTCCCTGCCGGCAATGAACCAGCGGAAGACCGAACAGCGTGGCGCGGCTGCGGTATTCCCAAACCAACGGCAACGTCCGGCGCTCGACGCGGAACGACTCAGGGCAGAGCCGCTTTTCCTCCTCGCGCAGCCGGGAAAATGCCCGGTTGAACCGCCAGCCGCTGACAAAAATAAATATTCCATACGCCATGACGATGCCCATTCCAAGCGTGATGACGAGCGCCGGATGCTGCTGCCAAAGCCGGCTGGCGAAAAAAATAAGCGCCAGGAGAGCCGCGACGAAAACGGCCACGGTGGCGACGACTATCCATATATATCGCACCATGAAGGCACGCTCGCGCGGAGTGGCGGCATTTTTGAGGCTCATCCGCGCGCCGACATAACCGCCGGCCAAACCGAGTAACGGCCCAATTACGATGCCCAGCACGGATAAAAACGTCGCTCCCGTTGCGGCAGCGCCTCCCTTGGCCGCGACGGTGGCGACGGTGGCGGCCTTGGCCGAAGTCGCAAATTCCGGGAGTGCCGCGAGCACGCCGATAGTGAATGCCGCCCCTGGATTTGTCCGTTCCAATGCGCCCGCGACAAATTCCATGACTTCCTCGGCCAGCAATTTGCGCCCGCGCGACAATCTTTGGTGAACGGCATCTTCGCTCAATTCCAACGCTGCCGCGACGCGTTCCACAGATTGATGTTCGCGGTAAAATAAAATCAGCGGCTCGCGATAGGTTTCCGGGATGCGTTCGATGGAACGCCACAGGATGGCTTCCTCTTCCTTGCTAATGGTTTGATCCGGCGGCGAGGCTTCGTGCGACCGCGCTTGACCGGCGGATTCGAGGGATTCGGCTGCGTGCGAGGGTTCGCGTCCCTGCCGCCGCAACGCGCTGTGGATGAGATTCCGCGCGATGCCGCAGAGCCACGGGCGCAGTTTTTCCGGTTCGCGCAAACTGGAAAGTTGTTTCCACGCGGCCATGAAAGTTTCCTGCGCCAAGTCTTCGCTCTGGCTCAGGCTGCCGGTGGCATTGTAGGCCAGCGAACAAACGAGCGATTGATAACGCGCGACGATCTGGCCGAAGGCCTCGCGATTGCCGGACAAGCTTTCGCTGACCAAATGTGCATCGTTGTTTGCGGCGGCGGACATTTCTTTGGTGGTAATCATATCGCCGCATAAGTGGGCGGCCAATGAAGAAGCTGACAAAGTATTTTGAGGGTTCGAGGATTTTTTCGACCGTTGATTGGGAGGAAACGCGGCTCGACTTTGGGTTTTGGAAGGAGTATGGTGGTGGCATGACGATGGTCACTCAAGTAGGCGCGGCCCAATTAGCGGATCTGCTTAAACAGGTTCAGGCGGGCAATGAGGTTTTGCTGGTGGATGGGGATAAGCCGGTGGTGCGTTTGACGGCGGTGGCTGAGGTGCCGGTTCAAGAGTCATCATCGAGAGATCCCTCTGTTTTGCAGATTCGCGCCATTGAAGGTCCCCGCGTATTAATTCCTAATTTCACTCGGACCGAATTGGCTGAAGAAATGTTTGACCGTTAATGATCGGGTTGGACTCCAATTTCCTCGTCCTACTTGCTCTTGCTAAGCATCCGGTTTTTTCAAAAACCTCCTTAGCCATCGAAATCGGCGCGCCTTTCAAACTTGTAATGTTCGGGAAAGGTTCTCGACAGGGGCGGGTGTCATGGTGGGGTTCATAAATGCAATACGCCCATTACCTGACCGGTCCGTTCATCGTTAAATGCCCACAAAAACCTCGCTTTTTTGTGCATTTCATTATTTGACCTGTCCGCGGGGTTTCCCTAGACTTCGCCACTTGTCGTTATGCATATAATGATTTGCGACCCCATTTCGCCGAAGGGTATTACGCTGTTTCAGCAATGCCCTGAATTCAAAGTCACGGTGCTTAAACAGCGCCTGCCCGAAGCCGAACTTTTGCCTCTCGTCAAAGACGTGGACGCAATGGTGGTGCGTTCCGAAACCAAAATCACGAAGGCCGTCATTGACGCCGCGCCGAAACTTCGCGTGGTGGGACGCGCCGGGGTGGGCGTGGACAATGTGGACGTGGATGCCGCCACGCAGCGCGGGATCGTGGTGATGAACACGCCCAGCGGCAACACCATCTCCACCGCCGAGCTTACTTTTTCCATGCTCATGGCGCTGGCGCGCAAGATTCCGCAGGCGCACGCCTCGATGAAGGCGGGCGAATGGAATCGCAAGGCGTTTCAAGGGGTTGAGCTTTATAACAAGACGCTGGGCATCCTGGGCATGGGGCGCATCGGCACGGAAGTGGCGCGGCGTGCGATCGTGTTTGGCATGCGAGTGCTGGCGTATGATCCGTATCTCACGCTTTCGCGGGCGAACGCGCTGCAAGTGGAATTGGTCGAGCTGGACGAAATTTTTGCGCGTTGCGATTTCATCACGGTTCACATGCCGATGAGCGATGAAACCAAGGGCATGATCAATGCCGCGGCGTTTGCCAAGATGAAAACCGGCGTGCGGGTGCTGAATTGCGCGCGCGGGGGCATCATCAATGAGGTGGACCTGGTTGAGGCGGTCAAGAGCGGCAAAGTTGCCGGGGCGGCGCTGGATGTTTATGAAACTGAGCCGTTGCCGAAGGATTTTCCGCTGCGCGATTTGCCGCAGGTCATCATGACGCCGCATTTGGGCGCGAGCACGGAGGAAGCGCAGGAAAATGTGGGCATCGAAGTGGCGGAAGCGATCACGGATTTCCTGGTTAATGGCGCGGTGCGCAATGCGGTGAATTTGCCGAATCTCGACGCGAAGACTTACGCGCTGGTCAAACCGTATCTCGCGCTTGGCGAAAAACTCGGCCGGCTCGCGGCGCAACTCGCGCCGAAGCGCAATGACCGCATCGTCATCACTTACGGCGGCAAGGCGACTGAAGCGCCGGGCGATCCGATCACGCGTTTTGTGCTCAAGGGATTTTTGGAATCGGCGGGCGGACGCGACGTGAATCAGGTCAATGTACGGACATTGGCGACTTCGCTGGGGTTGCGCGTGGAAGAAATCAAGTCCAACGAGCAAACGGATTTCAACGAGTGGCTGCACATCGCGGTTCACAGCGGAGAAGGAAAAGTTTCCGTGGGCGGCACGCTTTACGGAGCGAAGCAGCAGCCGCGCATCGTGCGCATCAACAGCCAGCCGGTGGAAATCGTTCCCGAAGGCGTGTTGCTGTTCCTCAACAACCGGGACCGTCCCGGCATGGTTGGTTATCTCGGCACTTTGCTGGGGCGCCATCAGGTGAATATCGCGAGCATGAACTTGAGCCGCGACACCATCGGCGGGCAGGCTTTGACCATCCTCAGTTTGGACAGCGTGCCTTCGCCGGCGGTGCGCGAGGAAATCGAAAAAGATCCGGACATCACCAACGTGCGCGTGGTGAAATTATAATTTGAACGTCGGCAATACAAACCTCAGTCACACTTTTTTATGAAATCAAACAGCAAGTTTTTAGGCGTCCTGCTCGCGGCGTCGGTCTTATCCACGGCCGCGTTGAAAGCGGACGATAAACCGGCCACCACGAATGCGCCCGCCGCCGCGGGGGCCAAACTGGACGATCTTTTTCCTGATCCCGTGATCGCGAAGGGCACGGGTTTTGAAATCAAACGCAGTCAGCTTGACGAAGCCATCAGCGGCGTGCGTTCCGCCGCTGCCGCGCGCGGCCGGGAATTGACGCCGGCCGATCTTTCCGCCATTGAAAGATCCTCGTTCGATCATTTGCTCGAAGTGCAGTTGCTCAAAGCGAAGGCCACCGCCGATGACAAGGCGAAGGCCACGGTGGAAGCGGACAAGCGTTTCGCCATCATCAAAAAGCGCGCGCCGAGCCAGGAAGCCCTCGACCGGCAGTTGAAGGTGATGAATTTGACCGAGGAAACGCTGCGCGGCCGGTTGATCGAGGAAGCGACGGCGGAACAGGTGTTGCGCGACAAGGTGAAAGTCACCGACGACCAGGTGCGCAAATATTACGACGATAATCCGTCGCAGTTCGAAGAGCCGGAAATGGTGGATGCGAGCCACATTTTGCTGATGACCGTGGACCCGAAGACCGGCAAGGCTTTGCCCGATGACGAAAAGAAAGCGAAGCTGAAACAGGCCGAAGATCTGCTCAAGCGCGCCAAGGGGGGCGAAGATTTTGCGAAGCTCGCGAGCCAATATTCCGAAGACCCCGGCTCGAAGGAAAACGGCGGCAAATATGTTTTCCCGCGCGGCCGCATGGTGAAGGAATTTGAGGCGGCGGCGTTCACGCTTCAGACGAACCAGATCAGTGACATCGTCACGACGCAGTATGGCTATCACATCATCAAACTGAACGAAAAAATCCCGGCCAAGAAACTGGAGTTCGACAAAGTGAAGACGGACGTCCGCACCGCGCTGGAATCGCAAGCGATGGAAAAAATCCTGCCGGATGTCACCGACAAACTGAAAAAGGATGCGAACGTGCAAATCCTCGACGCCGAGTTGAAGACGTTGATGGAGACGAAGACCGAGATGCCGGGCGCGCCTGGGGCTTTGCCTTCGAGCCTGCCGCCGCAAACGAAATAAGCAGAGTTTTGTTTTCAAAAAAGAGACCGGCTTGAAAAGGCCGGTCTTTTTTTTGGTGTGCGGCGGTGAAGGGGGGCGCAGCCAATTAATGGGGGGTGTGGGATTGTAGCGTTTGAGGGCGATGGGGTTCCAGAGATGCTCGCCTGGGCTCGCCTCGCTGCGCTCGATAGAGAGGTGAGTTGTTTCGACGAGAATTCCCCCAACTGAAGTTGGGGGTTAATGAGAAGCGTTGGACGAGTGGGTAAGGTTTGGTTCCAAGAGGAAAATTCTTTCGTCCCTGTGGGACTTGGTTTGGAATGGAGGCAAACCCAGCCATAAATGGCTGGGCTAAGTTCTGTCGTCCCTGCGGGACTTTGGACGGCGGCTGCGCAGCCCCACCACGCGTTAGGATATCAGTTGTTCCTGCGGGACTTGGCGGAGCGGCGGTTTTGTCTTTTGGGTGGTGTGATTTTTGGGCTCCTTTTTCGGACGGCTGCGCGGCAGCGCAGCCCTACCAGGTTAGAGGAAGGGGTGGGCGGCGCGATTGCGCCGCGGGGGTGGGTGGGGAAGGCGTTGGGTTTGGTTTTGTGGGTTGCGGGGGTGGGGGTTTTGATTAGTTACGGCTCGCGGGTACGCTCGCCCTCCCTTTTTGGGAACGACAGTTTTATATCGTCGTTGCGAGTTGCAGGTTCCTTGCTTTACGGGGTTGGTTCAGGCAGTTTTGTTGTTTGATGAAAAGATGGCTGCGTGGCTGCTGAAGCGTGTGGGTCTTTTCGGACGCTTTGATTTTTCGACGGGAATGCGCACGATTTATTTTGATTATAATGCCACGACGCCGCTGGATGCCGGCGTTCGCGCGGCCATGTTGCCGTTTCTCGAGGGCATTTTTGGAAATCCGAGCAGTGTGCATCATGTGGGCCGACGGGCCCGGGCTTTGTTGGATGATGCCCGGGATCGCACGGCGCGGGTGCTGGGCGCGAAGCCGAGCGAAATCGTTTTCACCAGCGGCGGAACTGAGAGCAGCAATCTGGCGATTTTTGGCACGGCGCGGCTGTTGAAATCGAAGGGGCGTCATCTCATCACTTCGGTGATCGAGCATCACGCGGTGTTGCATTGCTTTCAATATCTAGAGAAGCACGAAGGCTTTCAGGTGACGTATTTGCCGGTGTCGCGGGAAGGCGTGGTTTCGCCAGAGGATTTGCGCAAGGCGTTGCGGCCGGATACGACGCTGGTTTCGATCATGGCGGCGAATAATGAAATCGGGACACTGCAACCGATTGCCGAGTTGGGCGCGATTTGCCACGAGCGCGGGGTGATTTTTCATTCGGACGCGGTGCAATGGTTCGGCAAGGAACCTTTTTCAAACATTCATCAGTTCAATGCGGACCTGGTTTCCATTTGCGGGCATAAATTTCATGGGCCGAAAGGGGCGGGAGCTTTGTATATTCGTTCGCCGTTGCTTCCGGACCCGATCATTTTTGGCGGTGGACATGAAAATGAGCGTCGCGCGGGGACGGAAAATGTTGCCGGGATCATGGGTTTTGTGGATGCGCTGGAAAAGTTTGTGCTCGTGCCGGTGTTTGACCGGAATTTTCTTGCGCCTTTGGCGGAGCGTTTGATTGCGCTGGTGGATACGTTGCCGGGAGTTCAATTTGTCGGTTCGCGTGATCTGCGGCTGGCGAATACGGTGTCCTTTGTCGTCGCGGGCTCGGATAGCATCGCTTTGCTCGCAGGTTTGGATCTGGAAGGCTTCTGTGCTTCGAGCGGTTCGGCATGTTCGGCGGGATCGCTGGAGCCTTCGCACGTCATCCTTGGGCTGGGAGTGGAACCGAAGCTGGCGAATTCACTCGTGCGCCTCTCGCTGGGTCGGGAAACGACGGGGGAAGAGATTTCTCTGGCGGAAAATCTGATTCCTCACATCCTTAAACGCGCACAACGTCTCTAATAAGATTCCAATGATGTGCGAATGGTTTGTGAGCAAGTTTAATAACTTAAAGTTTGCGAAGTTTTGCGCGTTCTTCCATCTTCTTTTGGTAGTTGTTTTTTGGACGCAAGTATTTGTAGCAGCCTTGACAGCAAGGGTTGTTTGCCTTATTCACAACGCTTAATAATAAGAAGATTTCATTGAATTGTGAGACACTATTAAGGGCCCCATGAATTTAACCATCACCAAAGAGCAGTTGATCAACGGGCTCCAGGCCGTGCAGAACGTGGTCAGCACGCGGACGACGCTGCCGATTCTTTCCAATGTGCTGATTCGCGCCGAAGGTGACCGGGTGGAGTTCACCGCGACGGACCTCGACGTGACGGTGGCCTGCGCCGTCGGAGCGAGCATCAAGAAAGCCGGGGCGACCACCGTGCCGGTGAAAAAACTTTTCGGAATCGTCCGCGAGTTGAACAATCTCGAGATCGAGTTGGAAGTGGATGATAAGAATGTTTGCAGCGTTCGTTCCGGGGCGTCTTTCTACAAGATCAACGGACTGGGCGCGGATGAGTTTCCGCCGTTGCCGAAGTTCAAGGAAGATAAGAAAGTGATTTTGCCGCAGGAAAAGATCAAGGGGATGTTGAAGAAAACGTCTTTCGCGATTTCCAGCGATGAATCGCGCTATGTGTTGAACGGCATTTTTATCAGCCTCAAGGAGCATAAGATGACGATGGTGGCGACGGATGGCCGCCGCCTGGCGCTGGTGGATGAGGAAGTGGATGTCTCGGAGAAAAGCCAGGGCGAATTCATCGTGCCGGCGAAGGCGGTGAATGAATTGAATCGTCTATTGCAGGACAAGGGCGAGATGGAGGTGCGTTATTCGGACAACCAGGCATCGTTCACGCTCAAGGATGAAAAGGGATTTTCAATTTTGATCATCACGAAGTTGATCGAGGGGAATTATCCGAATTATCGGCAGGTGATTCCGGCGGAGGCCAAGGAGCGCGTGGCGCTGGCGCGCGAGGAATTTTTGCATGCGCTGAAGCGCGCGGAAATCATGACGAGCGAGAAGTCGAATTCGGTCAAGCTGGCGTTCACGAAGAATAACCTGGCGATCACGGCGAATTCGCCGGAGGTGGGCGAGGCGCGGGAAAGTCTGGCGATCAATTACAAGGGCAAGGACATGGCGATCGCGTTCAATCCGAAATATATGATTGACCCACTGAATGCGCTGCCGAATGAGGAGGTTTTTCTGGAGTTGATTGATGAATTGAGCCCGGGGGTGTTCAAGATCAATGGACCGTTTCTTTATGTGGTGATGCCGATGCGGTTGAGTTGATGGATGGAGATTATGAAGGAGAAAAAACCGTGTTAAAAGCACGGTTTTTCTTTTTTGTGAGCCAAGGAAAAATTGCGTGGGGGAATGATGCGGGCGGTGGGGTGACGGAGATGCTCGCTTGGGCTCGCCTCGCTTTGATCGATACAGAGGGAGATGTTTTTGTGGAGATTTTTCCCCCCAACTGAAGTTGGGGGGAAATGAGAAGTTTTGGGTTGTGTGGATGATTTGGGAAAAGGGGCGTGAGGTTCTTTCGTCCCCTGGCGGGACTTGGTTTGGAGGGGAATTCAACCTAGCAATAAATTGCTGGGCTAATTTCTGTCGTCCTTGCGGGGCTGCGGTGGCGAAGCAGATTAGCCGGTCGTGAAGGGCGGAGGCGGTGGGGTTCTTTTTTTGACGCAGAGGCGCAGAGAGGAAGGGATTTGGGTTGGGAATTGAGGAGGGGCGGCTAGGCAGGGTCGCACGACATGGTTAACACTATTTCAAAGCGTCTTCCCTTGTTTTTCCGAGAGAAAATCAAACCTCGTGTTGGTTCAAATTTATCAATGCTTGGAGAACAAGGGTGTTCCTTATGTGGGGAGAAGGTTCATAAGCGCCGTCCTGCCTTGCAAGCGTTGAAAGGGGAGCACGCTCTGAGCGGGAAAAAAAACGCGCAGAGGGGTTGCCTCTGCGCGACCATTAACACAACCAAAATTATTTGCGGTTACGGCGACCGAAGAAGAATGCGCCCGCTACGCCGCCCAGGCTGAGCAAGGCGAGGGTGGTGGGTTCGGGTGTGGAGGTCGGCGCATCAAAAACAATTCCACGGAAGGCTTCGTTAGCACCAGCGGTGGCAATCGTGGTAGCGGTTGCAGAAGCTCCGGTATCAGTAACTTCAATGGCCGTCGTTCCGGTCGAGCCGTAAAGATCCACATTGCCGCTGCCATCAACGAAGCCCGACAAACCGCGAACAACGGTGTCCGCCGTGCCGTTATTAAGCAGGGTGTATTGCAAACTCCAGGCACCGGACGAAAACACCCATTTTTGAATGCCACCACCAGCGGCCGCGGAGCCGTCATCCGCGACGTAAAGGGTCGTCGGAGTGGCAAAGAAATAGTCGTAGGAAGAGTGGGAGCCGGTCGTCGGAAATCCAGTCAGCAAAGTGGAGGTTTGACTACCGGTGGTAGGAGTGCCCGTACCGATGGTTCCCACGCCTAAAAAGGTGCCGCTGGCAGAAGTCACGTAAAGCTGGCCATTAACCACTTTGGTAACGCGAGTGTTGGAAGGGGAGGTTGAAAGTTGGGTTGCGCTGCTGGCGGAGCCGAAGGTAGCATCATAGCCGACACCAGCGCTGGAGCTTGCGGCGTAGAAGGAAGTGCCGTTAGCGGTATAAACGCTGCGAATGTTGCCGGAAGTTCCGCCATTGATGGCGGTGGAAGTGTCCAGCGCGCCGGTGTTGAGATTGAGGAGGCCCACCACGCGGTTGACGGTAGCGGCAGAAGAAGTGCCAGTAGTTCCGCCGGGAGCGAGATTGTAGCCGCCGATGGTGACGTAGTTGCCATCGCCGGAGAGTTCGAGGAAGCCTTCGGCGGTGGAGGAGCCGGAAAGCGTCAAAGCGTCCTGGCTGCCAGAAGCGGCGGTCGGAAGCGCGAACTGTTGAACCAAAGTGCCGGTCAAAGAATATTCATCAAGAAACGTGGCCGTGGCCGTTCCAGCCAAGGCGGCTGAACCATTCCCGACCTGAACGACCAAAATGTCTCCCGGGGTGACTGCGGCTGCGAAAAGCTTCGGAGAGATGAGAACGGCGAGCGAGGCGGAGGTTAGGCACTTATTCAGGGTTGGTTTCATATGGGTAAACAGTTCGGATTAAAAGCGTGCAGATAATAGAAATTTATGACCAACGAGGCAAGTTAAATTCTTGTGACGAACACTACGCCTACGTAATAAATCCAATATCATCACTATGGAGCAAAGCTGGTGCCAAAACGAAACCATAAAATCCTCAATAAAAGCAGGCCTGAGTGAAAAAAGTGAATGTTTAAAAACAGACAAAAGGGACAAAAGAAAACAGAAGAAAAAAGAAGGGGGAGGAGAAAATATTTTCGAATTGCGCATTAGGGGTGAGCTTATATGCGCATCGCGGAGTTACCTGGCGGGGGGTGAGAAAGAATTAGTGAGTTATTTAGTTGGGCAAAACCGGAGTTAGTCTCTACCCGGTAAGTGAAGAGAGAAAAAAACGGGAAAAACACCAGGAGAGATGTTTTTCCCGAAGTGGAAAGATACGCACGCGTATTATTTGCGTTTGAATGCGCGTGATTGCGCGCGGGTTTGGCTAATTTTCGGGCGGGCGGAGGATGGCGCCGGGGGTGATGCCGGTATCGTCGAGGATGGAGGCCTTGGAAAATTTTTCGCGGACGCTGTTGATGGCGACGCGGCCGGCTTTGATGTCGTCGCGCCCGAGGACTTCGCCGGTGGTGGGGTCTTTGATTTCTTTGCCGAGCACGAAGACATCGAAGATTTGGCCTATGTGCAGGCCGCTTTGGGAACCGCGATTGAGGGTGACGATCTTGTCATCCTTGTCGAGCACCTTGATGGGAAAGACGTCGTCACCGACGCGCAGGGCGGTCCAATCGGCGACCTGGGTGGCGGCGGCATCAAAGAGGTCGGAAGTGGACTCCATATTATTACCGGCAGCGAGGGCGACGTAGGCGCGGTTGGTCGCGAAGGTATGCGTGATGGAATCGAGCAGCGCGCCGGAGTTGGCATCGAAGAGGCGACAGCGGATGACGAGGCGGACCTTTTGTTCTTTTTGAATGTGTTTGTCATAGACGCTGGCGCGATTGTTGATGGCGCCTGAAACGGAGCCGTTATAGGCGATGTTTCCATTGGCGCGTTGAATCTGGCCCTGCCGTTGGGCGTTGTAAGTGGTCGAGGAGGTGGCAATCGTCCCGGCGGCTTCATCGAGCGTTTGGTCGGAGGCATCTTCAAGCGTGGTGACGAGAAGATAATCAATGCCGGCCTTCTTGAAGGCGGCCTGGGTGGCGGAATCTTTCACATTATATTCCGCGCCTTGCAGGGGGACGGCTTGTTTCACGTCGGCATCTTCAACCACGGTGAAAACATGGCCGCCTTGAAAACGATCCACGAATTGGGTATCGAGCGAATGCAAAATAATGTCGAGCGGAGGCAGCGGCGGCGGTTCGGATGCGGGGGCGGAAGCCATTTGCCCGGGCGGCGGCGCGGCTGGTCCTGGTTGGCGGGAAAATTCGTAGGGCAAGTGGCGTCTAGGATTTGAGCTTATTAACGACGTGGCATCAATATTGCCGGTGGCTGGGTTGAGATTGCCTTCCAGAGTGGCGAGGCCTCTTTGGGTAGGGTAGGAGACGCGTAGATGGGACCCGTCGCACTGCACGTTGTCAGTGCGAGTTTGTTGATGAGTGGCAAGATTGGTCATGTCGGCATGGTAGGAACCGTTGGGATTTTTGACGATCACGATGGAAGAAACAGTGCGCCGCTGGTTATTGGCAAGTTTAGGGCCGAAGTACCATAGACCGGTTAAATTGCCGGGACCAGTAGCGGCCGAGACAGCCGGAGCGGGCGTGACCGGCGGGGCGGGGAGCAAGCCGAATTTCTTGGCCAAAACATGGGAAGGTTCCACGCTGACAATCGCGAGTTTGGGCTGGGCGAAAGCGGCAGTTCCAGCGAACAGGAGCAATAAAGAATAGAGTGCTAGTTTTTTCATAGTGTCGAATAGGGTCTCAACGGTCCCCTTGTTACAAAACGGGATGCGGCAGAGTGTTCTAAGCAGCCCTAATGGAGTCAAGGGAATAGTCTTAAAAGTGGTACGCACGACCGCGGAAGTTCTGACAAGAAATTTTTTATTACTGCCTATGGGTTGCGGTCGCGTCAACTCAACGGCAAAGGATCGTTTAAGAATTGCGAAAACGAACGAGAGATTTAAACTCCGCGGACAAAATCCTGCGGGGTTCAATCAGGTCGTGATCCAAAGACAACGAACGGTAAGAAAAGAGTTAGGCAAAGCGGAGGCATCCATGAACACCATCACCAAGTGCGAAGAGAAATCCAAACGGCGAGGATTAATGAACAAATTTTTCCTGGTCCTGGCGTTGCTCGCAGGGTTTTGTTCTTCGGTCAATGCCGCCGAAAATATCGCCGAGGAAATTTTGAACCAGGACAAGGAAACCCGGACGGTGACGCCGCAAATGGTTTCTCTCTTGCGCGAAGTCATCGAGGACGCGTCGAAAAAAATCGAGCAGCTTCAACGGCCGCCGAAAAATACCTTGGATATTCACTACGTCACGAATGTGTTCAAGTGCATTGATGATACGCTCATCGCGCATGGCTTTGTTTATCCCGACGACGGCCTGGTGAGTCTGCTCGCCGATGGCCTGACGCCGTTTCAAATGGCGACGAACCGGCTGCGTTCTTTTGAAGCGAGCGCGCACAACCATCGCCGCCGAGACATGATTGCGGCCCGGTTTCCCGGGCCTTTTTACGCGGTGGATTGCGATACCGCATCGTTCATTTATTTGGGTGTGGGTGAGCAGTTGAAATTGCCGATTCACCTGATTGAAATTCCGGGACGACTCGGTTACCCCGGCCATAATTTTGTTCGCTGGCGCGAGGGCGCCGACTATGTGAATTGGGAAACGATGGATGGCAAAGTCGAATCCGACAAAGCGTATCGCGCGGAATTTGAAATCCCGGCGGCGGAAATCGAAGCCGGATCGGCGATGACAGACATGACGCGCGAGCAGGTCCTTGGATACGAACAGGTGTTGCTGGCCATCGAATACGAAGCCCGTGGGCAGTTTGAAACGGCGCTCAAAAAAATGGACCAGGCGCTGGCGCTGTACCCGGCGAATTTGCTCGCGAGAAATAATTTTGCGTGGGACACCGCCGTCGGCCAGGGCGTGACGGTGCGCGATTATTCCAAAGCGATCATGCACGCCGACTTTGTGCTCAATGTCGTGGACGATCCTGATGTCAGGGATACCCTGGCGGCGGCGTATGCTTCAGCTGGATTTTTTAATCTCGCCGTGGCGGAAGAGCAGCGGGCCATCAAAGGCCATTCATCAAAAGAATATCAGAAGCGGCTGGCGCTTTATAAAAAAGGCCAGGTTTACCGGCAGAACAAGGCTTCGGACGGGCCGGTGGGAGAGTTTAAGCCTTAAAAGGAGCAGATTTATATTGATTCATAGAATCCAATCCCAGCACCTATACTAAAGTACTGCAGCAACTAAAAGGTTGGGCCGCGTTATCGTTATCGGAACCGATCAAAATGTAGAATAACCAGCTTTTAGATTAGAGATTGACTTAAAACCATCTAATTTGCTAATCTGCGTTTGATTGAGGTTTTAACCTCGGTTCCTCCCGACCCGGCGGTGGCCGTGCATTGTCACTGCTGGGTTGTTTTTTTCTTCTCGCGATGTTCCTGCCACAACGTCAGCACCGCCGGCAAAAAGGTCAGCGCCGCGATCATACATAGCGCCACACCCGCCGCCATGACTTCACCAAGACTGCGGATGCCCTGATGTTTCGCCAGCATGAGACTTCCGAAACCGGAGAGTGTGGTGAGCCCGGAGACGAACACCGCCTTGCCCGTGCTTTTGGAGAAGATGCTCGCGTTTCGTTCCTCGACGTAGCGATTCAAGATGTGAATGCCATTGGTCACGCCGATGCCGATAACCAGCGGCAGTGTCATGATATTCGCCGGGTTGAACGGGATGTGGAACGCACCCATCAATCCGCCCATCCAGCACGAACCGATCGCCACCGGCAACAATGCGAGCACTACAAAAACCACGCTGCGAAAATGAATGAACACCATGATCGCGATCACCGCGAGCGCGTAATACGATGCCTGGATGTAACTGTTCTTGAGCAGCGTCGTGTATTCGAGAAGTTGCACCGGCGTGCCCGTGACCTGCGGGCCCACCGTGCGCAATTCCTTCACGAACTCTTCCTGGTTCTCGTGGTTCCACACATCTTTTTTCGGATACACCTGGATCAGCAATTTGCCGTGCGCACCGATGAAGCGATGCAGCAGCGGCCCCGGCAAATCCTCCTCACGCAACCGCGAGCTATCGTCCTGTTCCTGGATCGAGCGAAAAGTTCCGTCCACGTCGTTGAACAAGGCTTGTTGGAACGCCGCGAGTTTTTCCGACGCCACTTGCGGATTCATGCCGAGCATTTGTTTGCGCAAATGATTGATGGCGTCCTTGAGCGCGGCGAGTTGCTGGATCAACTGCTCGTCGGTCAGCGCGTTTGTATCGGCCTTGACATCGCCGGGAGATTTGAGCGTCACCGGCGCGGGCGGCGAAGTGGGCTGGGCCATGTCCTTGGCGATTTCGTTCGTGGCCGCGCCCATGTAACCGGCGGTGTAATAAAGCGTGGAACTCAACGCACTAAGTTTGACGGGCGCGGTATCGGGCGGTTGAAAATGAATCGGCGCGATGTCCTGCTTGATCTGGCCAATGAGTTTTAATTTTTCCGAAACGTCGCCGGTCAAAAATTGCGCCATCGAAATATTCGTGGAGACGGACGGAAGCTGGCGAAGTTTCGTTTCGAGTTCGAGCGCCTGTTGCGGGGAGTCGGCAACCACCGCCGCGAACAAAACCGATTGCGACGTTTCATCAATCAATTTTTTCTCGAACACCACCGCCGGCAAACCTTTCGACTGCATGTTGAGCAAATCGTAATCGAAATAGACGCGATGAAATTGCGTCGCCGCCAGCAGCGTGAGAAAGCCAGTCGCGATGATGATAATTTTTGGCCGGCTCAACCACATCTGCTCGACGCGCGAACGGATCGGCGCGAACTCTTCGGGCTTGTGAACCGCCGGGTCGTGGTCCATCCGATTTTGGCGTCCGCCAAAAAGCATCACCGGCAGGAGCGTCATCATTGGCACGAGACACACGATCATGCCGCCGCCGCAGATGATTCCCATTTCCTGGATGCCTTTGAAATTGGTGAGCGCCATCGCGAGAAACGCCGCAGCCGTGGTCATCGCGCCCGTGAAAATGCCTTGGCCAGTATAAACCATCGCCTTGTGCATCGCTTCTTCTTCATTGCGGCCGTGGCGCAATTCCTCCTCGTAACGCGTGATGAGATGCACGCCAAAATCAATCGCCAGCCCGATCAGGATCGGCGCGAAGGTGATCGTCAAAATATTTAAATGCCCGACGACGAGCGTGGTGAACGCCAGCGTATAGGCCAGGCCGACGATGAGGCAGACCGTCGCCTTAAGCGGACGCCCCGTCTCCTGATAACCGTAAATAAAAATCATCGCGCACACCACGAGCGATACGATGCTCGCGACGAGCGAATCATGTTGCGATTGCGCCATCTCGTCGTGTTCAAGAATGGATTCACCGGTGATGCCGACGTTCAGGCCCGGCACTTCGCGTGAGGTGTCGGCGACGAGTTGGCGCAGGCGATCAATCGCCGAGATGCCCGCGGGTTGCGAGACGAGATCGCGGACGCGTTGCATGGAGGGAAGGTCGGGGTCGTCCACGCGTTCGCGCGCGGTCACGAGATAAATATAATTGCTGCCGGACTTGGTCGGCAGCGCGATATAAATATCCTTCTCCGCTTCTTCGCCCGCGCCGAACAGCGCATAAATTCCCGGCGAAGGCGGCGTGCCGGGACGTTGCAACGCGCTTGTCGCCTGGTTCGCGATGCGCGAGAGCATCGGGATCGCTTTCATGAGCGCGTTGTTGTCGGCGTTGGTTTCGTTTTTCGCGTGGCGGATCTGATTATTGATCAGCGAGAAAAGCGAATCGAGATTGGTCGCGCGCGTGAATTGCTGAACGAACGGGAGAAAATTTGTGAGCGTGTTCCGCATGTCGCGCAAGTCGTCCTGCGGCACGAACAGCAGCGCCTTGCGGCCCATCATTTTTAAATCACCTTTGTAAAAGACATCGGTGAAAACATTCGTCTCCAGTTCGAGCTTGTGGCCGAGACGCTCGACGAACTGCCGGTTCTTCTCCATGTTCTCGCTCTCGACCACCACCACGAGATCGTCCTGCGTCGGAAATTCTTTTTTATACTTTAAATATTGCTGGTGATACGACTTGTCCGAGCCAACGAGGTCGTCGCGGTCGAGATCAAACTGGAGATTGAAATAAACGTAGAAAACGCAGACGACAAAGAGAATAAATTGCGGCCAGAGAAACAGCCAGCGATGGCGCATCACCACCGTGGCGAGCGTCCCGAGCGCGCGCCCGATCAGCGTCTCCGACAACAATTTCATGCGCGGCCCATTCACGCGGCCGCTTCGGAAAATTCCGCGTTGGAATAAACTTCCTTCACGTCTTCGTGATCTTCGAGCAGATCGGTGAGATGCGTGACGGCCTTGACCGCGGCAGGATCCGCCAGCGGAATCGTGAGCGTCGGCAGCGAAGTGATTTCGGCGGAGGCACACTTGATGCCTTTCGCCTCAAGCTGTTTGTGGACAGCTTCGAAATGCGCCGGGTCCGTCAAAATTTCATAACCCTCCGGCTCCGCTTTGAAATCCTCCGCACCCGCTTCGAGCGCAATTTCCATCACCGCATCTTCCACCGCTGCGTCGCGCTGCACGATGAGTTGCCCGCGGCGATGAAACAGCCGGCTTACCGCGCCCGCCGCGGCGATCGTGCCGCCGTTCTTCGTGAGCAAACTGCGAATCTCCGATGCCGTGCGATTACGATTGTCTGTGCTCAGTTCGACGAGCATCGCGACGCCATGCGGCCCGTAAACTTCGTACGTGAGGTCCTCGAAATTTCCCGTCTCGCCGCCACCGGTTCCCTTCTTGATGGCGCGCTCGATATTATCATTCGGCATGTTCGCCGCGCGACTGCGAAGCAGCGCCATGCGCAGGCGCGGATTCATATCGGGATCGCCGCCGCTAATTTTTGCGGCAATGGAAATTTCCTTCGCGAGCTTGGCAAAGATGCGTCCGCGCTTGGCGTCAATCGCGCCCTTGAACGTCTTCACCTTTGCCCATTTGCTATGACCAGCCATAAATAATTTTACAATTCCCCGCGCAAATTTTACGCGCTTGCTTCCACACTCACCGCCGTGCCGTAGCAGATCACTTCAGTGATGCCCTGTGCGATTTCCGTCGCGTCATAACGCACACCGATCACCGCATTCGCGCCGAGCTGCCCGGCATGCTCGAGCATCAGGTCAAAGGCATCCTCGCGCGCTCGTTCGCACAGCTCCGTATAGAGCGTGATGTTCCCGCCGAACAAACTTTGCAAACCCGCCCCAATATTTCCCACGATCGAACGCGACCGCACTATGATCCCGCGCACCACCCCGTATGAACGCGTCACGCGATACCCCGGCAGCTCAAACGCCGTCGTCGTCAAAGCATGTGTCTTATTCATGATGCCAGTATTTAACCACAACTCGCCGCGCGCCAAGAAGGATTTTTCTCACCCCCACCGCGCTGCCAAACCCCCGATCCCTCCAAAATCCCCCTCGCCACCATTTATCAAAAATAAATTCTTTCTCACCCACAAAAACCTCAATTTCAAACCACTCACCAAACCCCCATAAACACTACTCCAAACCCGCCTCCCACCCCACAAATCCCCTCCAAAACAAAATCATGTCAATCCTTCCATAGGTTACAAAATCCCGCCCCTCTTTTGGCAAACTCATCCCATGAATACAAAACATACCAAACTCAATCATCCATCCTCCAAACTCGCCCACGCCCTCGCCGCCGCGGCGCTCCTTGCCGGCGGCTGCACCCTGCGCCAGTCCTATCCCCAGACCCAGATCCGCGGCTACATCAACGGCCAGCCCTTCTCCATCAACGCCCCCAAAGATTCCACCCTCGCCGGCTTCGATGCCTCCGCCGAAACCAACGGCGCCGTTCACGTCCACATAGACAGTCTCCAATCCGCGCTCAACCCCACCAACCTCGCCAACGCCGCCAACGGCCAGGCCGCCATCATCACCGCCACCGCCCAAGCCATCAACACCGGCATCCAAACCGCCACCGCCACCGCCACCGCCGCCAAAGCCGCCCTCCACTAAAAATCCAAGCGAAGGCGCACATCCCACAACCCCAAAATAACCCCACAGAAAACCCCATCCCCCAGTGGCCGTCCGCAAGGACCTCCGCGCCTCCGCGTCTCCGCGGTAAAAATCCCATCCCCATACTCCCTATGCCCCTCCAATACCCCGCCGACTACGACACCGGCTACATCGGTTTCACCTGCGCCCCCGGCATCGCCTACGCCGGCATCGCCTACGCCGAACACTGGCACCGCCTGGGTCGCGTCCCCGTCACCCACACCTTCATCGTCACCGGCAACAACGAATGCGTTGAAGCCCACATAGACGAAGGCGTCGCCCGCGTCCCCCTCGACAAATATTTGCGCGACCCCGCCTGCCGCACCTATTTTCGACGCCCCCGCGCTTGGACCCCATCCCTCGGCGCCCGCATCGCCACCGCCGCCGCCAGCCGCATCGGCGCCCGCTACAACACCAGCCTCATCCTCGCCCAAGCCACCGCCGACACCTGGCTCGGCCACTGGTGCAACCGAATATTCCGCGACTGGCCCAACCGCGTATTCAGCCAACTCCTCAACCGACGCGACCACTGGATCTGCAGCCAACTCGTCGCCTACGCCTTAGCCCAGCAACCCGAATTCGCCAACAACGCCCTCCTGCGCCAACCCCTCGACACCATAGACCCCCAACAACTCTTCGACGACCAATCCCTCTACGAAGCCCCCCCACAAAAAACCCTCGCCGCATAAAACAAATCCGGGAGCGCGAGCGTACCCGCGAGCCGTAACCTTCACCCACGCATGGTATCGTCCCACCGCGAAACCACCCCACCCGCGAGCCGAAAATTTTTTACCTCCGACCCACTAAAACGGTAGAGCAGAACCGCCGCTCCGCCGTCCGAAAAAGAGGCTATAAAATTGCACTCACCATTAAAACAAAACCGCCGCTCCGCAGTCCCGCAGAGACAACTAAAATCCTGGCGCATGGTAGGGCTGCGCTGCCGCACTAGTGTCCAGCTATATCTATTGGAACTGGAATGACTTCTGGTTTTCCGGATAAGAGTTGTTTGAATGGTTTTGCGGGATTTGTTGTGCAAATAGTTCCGCAGCAGGTA
>DATAUW010000024.1 GCA_036268055.1 Verrucomicrobiia bacterium
GGGGAGCCCCTCTCTCCGGCTCTCTCCCCGCGCGGTCGCGGGGAGAGAGGGATGGAGTGCGGTGGGTGGGCGATGGCGATGGGCGAAGGAAGTTACTTGGTGAATCTATGATTTCTTTCGTCCCTGAAGGGACTTGGTTTGCGACGGAGGTAAACCCAGCAATGAATTGCTGGGCTAAGATCTGCCGTCCCTGCGGGACTTGGGACGGCTGCGCGGCAGCGCAGCCCTGCCAGGTTATAGGAAGGGGTGGAGCGGCGGAAGGCGTTTCGTTTACTGCGGCCTTGGACCCGCCGCTCCAGTTAAACTTAGCGCTGGATTCGCGCGGAGCCGCCTTGCGCAAAGGCGCGAACTTGCTCGACGGTGGCCATGGTGGTATCGCCGGGGAAGGTGGTCAGCAGCGCGCCGTGCGCCCAGCCGAGTTTTACGGCTTCCGCCGGCGTTTCGCCCGCGAGGAGGCCATAGAAAAAACCGGCGGCATAACCATCGCCGCCGCCTACGCGGTCCACGACATCCAATTCGCAGGTCGGCGATTGATGGATCTTTCCATTGACCCATGCCACCGCACCCCAACTGTGGCGGTTGGTGGAATGCACTTCGCGCAGGGTCGTGGCCACGACTTTCACTTGCGGATGCTTTTTGACGACCTTGTCAATCATGCCGATGAACGCGCTTGGATCGAGCTTGGAGGTGGCCGCGACTTCAGGGCCGGGAATGCCGAGGCCCAACTGCAAATCTTCCTCGTTGCCGACGATGACATCCACGTGCTTCACGATGCGATCGAGCACGGCGACCGCGCGGTCGTGACCGCCGGAAATATTCCAAAGTTTCGCGCGATAATTCAGGTCGAAGGACGTGACCGCGCCGGCGGCCTTGGCGGCTTGCATGGCTTCGACGATCAGTTCGGCGGTGGTGGGCGAAAGCGCCGCGAAAATTCCGCCACTGTGAAACCAGCGCAGGCCGCCGGCAAAAATTTGTTTCCAATTAAAATCTCCCGGCTTGAGCTGGGCCGCGGCTTCGTTGCAGCGATTATAAAAAACCACGGGCGCGCGCAGGCCCTGACCGCGATCACTATAGACCGTGGCCATGTTCGGCCCATTGACGCCGTCATGCTTGAAATGTTTGTAGAAAGGTTTCACGCCCATCGCGCGCGCGCGTTCGGCAATCAAATCGCCGATGGGATAATCCACCATGGCGCTGGCGACGCCGGTTTTCAGGCGGAAGCAATCGGACAGGTTCGCGGCCACGTTAAATTCTCCGCCGCTGACATGGATTTGGCACTCGGTCGCTTTGCGAAACGGGATGATGCCGGGATCGAGGCGATGAACCATCGCGCCCAGCGATACAAAATCCAATGCGCCTTCGTGCGGAATTTTCAGACCATGACTCATGCTAGTTCTTTCTAATTAATTTGCGTTAGTTGGTGATTGAGGTTGAAACATTATGAAAAAGGAAACAAAAACTGCCGGGGAAATCGCTTTGATTCAGAGAATCCGCTGGGATGGTCATGAATTTGCCGAGAGCCGGACGGTCTCAAAAATCCTCGGGCCATTTGCCGCCCGCCAGGATTTTCCGGGCAACGTCCTGGGCGTTTCGGTCGTCCATGTCAATCGGGTCGAGCGCGACGCATTTTTTCAATTCGTCGGGCACCAGAGTTTCCTTGTCGGTCACGTGATAGAGGCGCGCAAGCTGGAGATGATTGACGACGCGGCCCGGCATCAATTCCACGGCTTTCTTGAAATTATCAATGGCCATCGCCTTGCTCGCCTTGGGCAATCCGCCATAGGCGATGCGCACGAGACTCTTGACGAAGAAATTCATGTTGGAGACTTCAAAATTCCATCGGCCGAGCATGTGATACGCGAGATCGAATTTCGGATCTGCGGCGATGGCTTTCTCCGCCTCGTCCTTGATCGAGCGCGAATAATTCACCTTGGTCTGATTGTCGCTGAAGGGAAAATTTTTCGCGTAGCATACCGCCACGCACACGTGCGCCTTGGGGCTGTTCGGGTCCGCCTTCTCAGCGTTGAGGGCAGACTCAAGCGCTTTCTCGGCCATCGCTTTCATGCCCGCGCGGTCTTTGCCGATCATCGAATCGCAATACATCTTCGCGAGGCGGCAGTTGATTTCGGAGTTGGTCGGAGACAAACGGTCGGCGTCCAAATATCCCTTGAGCGCCAATTCCGTTTCGCCCTTTTTCTCATGCGCCTCGGCTTCGGCCATCACATTGGTGAGCGAGGTGTCCTGCGCCGAGGCACGAAACGCAAGCAGCAGCGAAAACAGAATCGCCGAACAAGCTTTCCAAGAGGGCGGAAGTTGGGCCAAGCATGGTTTCATCGTGATTCCTGTATATCTATTCGGCGCGGGATTGTGAATCCTAAAATGTCTTCAATTCAGCGGGAGAGGTTTGAGTTTTTCTACGAGATTTCATCCGCATCCTGCAACATTTTTCGCAATTCGCGGTCAAAGTAATAATAATTATGACAGCCTTAAAAACGAATTTCATCTCAATTAATTCTGAGGCAAGCATTTGTGGTTTGGGTCGAAGCTGGCATTCTTCAAGCTCCATTAAATCAAGTTCGATTTTTTGGACTGCAGATTGACCGGGAACAATCTGCATTGAACAATAAACATTTAAGTACCCATGATTAACACGTCTCCCGGACTGCGGAAATTTTCCGTCCTCATCGCCGATGATCAGGAGGCTGACCGGCTTTTTCTTCGTGAAGCGATTCGGAGGCATGCGCCCAATCTTCAGGTCGTCGGTGAAGTGGCAGATGGCGAGGATGTGATTTCCTATCTTTGGGGTTACGGTGAATATGCCGATCGCACAATTCATCCCCTGCCCGACTTGCTGATCATGGATGTTCGCATGCCACGAATGAGCGGCATCCAGGTTTTGGAATGGCTCACGACGCAAAATTTTCCCGCGCTTAAAGTGGCGATGCTCGCTGATTCATCAAGCGTCGAGTATGGTCCCAAGGCGCGCGAACTTGGGCTTCAGCATTTTTATCCAAAGGCGATTGATACGCGCGGCCTCGCGGAGGTCGTAAAAAAACTTCAGGCCGAACTCGAAGCCAATCGGCCTGGCCGTTACCTGTGAAATTATGGTCAACGCGATTTTTTCCCCAGCAGTTGTTCCAGCGCGCGAACCATTCCCTCCTGCTCATCCTGCAGCGCCGTTTTTTCGTAGTGCACATGCGCGCCCAGTTCGAGGCTTTTTTCGATGTCGTTCGGCAAGTATGAGCCCGAGACGACGGCCACGAAAAGGTCGTCGAAGGTTTGCGTCTGCAGCCAGCCGAGAACTTCGTGACCGGTGACACGCGGCATTTTCAAATCCAGCAATACCACATCCGGAAAAGGATATTTTTCGCGGTCGCAAAAACGATTCTCGCCGCGCAAATATTCAATCGCCTCCTCGCCGTCAACCACTTCGCCAATGATGACAAACCTGGGGTTCTCGTCCAGCACCCGGCGCATGAACAGCCGGTCGTCATCCGAGTCATCCACCAATAACACAGAATATTTTTTCTTCATTATTCCCGGAAATCCCTTCCATTGGATAGCTCGCCTTGCCCTGCGGCAAACGGCCCGGTTCCCTGCCCACTTATTCCACGTTCGTCAACTGTTCAACCCGCTCTTTGACGATGGGACTGCCAAGGGTAAAATAAAACGTCGCGCCCTTGTTCTGCTCGCTTTCCGCCCAGATCGTGCCACCGTGTTTGCGCACGATGCGCGCTACGGTCGCCAGCCCGACGCCGGTGCCTTCAAAATCTCCCGGCGGATGCAACCGCTGGAAAACCCCGAACAGCTTGTCCGCGTAACGCATGTCGAAGCCCACGCCGTTATCGCGCACGTAAATCAGCGAATCCCCGTCCTTGTGGATGCGGCCGATTTCAATCGTGGCTTTTGGACGAAATTGTGTGTACTTCACGGCATTGGAAAGCAGGTTGGCAAATACCTGCTTCAACAAACCGGGATCGCAGGCGACCGCGGGCAATTCGCCAATCTGCCATTCGATCACGCGACCACTTTTCACTTCAGCTTTCGCAGTTGCAACACCCTCATCCACCAGCGCGCGCAGATCGGTGTCCTGGCGATTCAAATCCTGCTTGGCGATGCGCGACAGATTCAGCAAATCAGCGACGAGTTGCGCCATGTATTTTCCCCGTGCGCCGATGCGTTGCAAGTACGCCACCGCGTCGGACGGCATGTTCGCGCCGTAATCCTCCTCGAGCATTTGTGCGTAACTTTGGATGTTGCGCAGCGGCGCCTGAAGGTCGTGCGCGACGGAATAAGTGAACGCCTCCAATTCCTGGTTCGCCTCAGCCAATTCCGCCGTCCGATCAAGCACGCGTTGTTCAAGTTCGGCGTTCATCTTGCGGATCTGCTCTTCGACTCTTTGGCGTTCGCCGACTTCCGCGAGCAACGATTCATTCGCCGCCGCAAGTTGGCGAGTGCGCTCTTCAACGCGGGTTTCAAGTTCATCGTGGGCGATGCGCAAACGCTCCGCCTGCCGTTGCAGTTGCACGCCGCGCTTGAACAACTCCACAAACACAACGACTTTCGTGCGCAAAACTTCGGGCAAGACCGGCGTCAAAATATAATCCACCGCGCCCAGCGAATAACCGCGGGAGACGTGTGTCTCCGTATCGCTGATGCCGGTCACGAAAATGATCGGCGTCAGTTCGGAACTTTTTCTTTGGCGAATGAGATGGGCGGTTTCAAAGCCGTCCATTCCGGGCATGTTCACATCCAGCAGAATCACCGCAAAATCGTAATTCAACAAGCAGCGCAAGGCTTCCTTGCCCGACGTTGCCATAATGATATTTTCTCCAAGCCCGGCGACGATGGCTTCCATCGCCATGCGCTTATCATCGCGATCGTCCACGATGAGGATATTCGCGCGGGTCGAAACGAGCGATGGCGGCGAATGGAACTCGCCGTCGGACAGGCTGCCGTTCGTCGCCGTCTCGGGTGTTAGATGATCGGTTAGCACGATTTTATTTTTTACCGGTACAACCACAGCCGGAGCATCGAGAGCAGTTCATTGCTTTCCACGGGTTTTGCGATGTAGTCGGACGCGCCGGCATCAATGCACTTCTCGCGGTCGCCCTTCATCGCTTTCGCAGTGAGCGCGATGACCGGCAGCGCACGGAACTTGCCGAATTTTCGGATCGCCCGCATCGTATCATAGCCATCCATGTCAGGCATCATAATGTCCATGAGAACGACGTCAATGTCCGGCGTGGCCAGCAATCTTTCCAGCGCGGTCTTGCCGGTTTCAGCGGAAAGAATTTGCATCTCATAACGCTCGAGCAAACTGGTCATCGCAAAAATATTCCGGATGTCGTCATCCACGATCAATATTTTCTTATCTTTTAGCACGGTTTCGGTTTCGTGCAACTTTTGGATCGCTTTACGTTTGGCCTCGGGCAATTTGCCGATGTCGCAATGCAGGAACAACGCCGCCTCATCGAGTAGACGCTCGGGCGAACGCACCTCCTTAAGGTTCATTGTCTGGCTCAGGCGCTTCAAGTTGCCCTCTTCCTTTTTGGAAAGGTCTTTGTTCACATGAACGATCAGTGGCACTTCATGGAGATGCGTATCTTTTTTGATTTCCTCGATCAACTGGAAACCCGTCATGTCAGGCAAATCCATATTCATCACAGCCGCGCCGAAATGATCGTCACGCAATTTGTTCAAAGCCTCCTGGCCGGTTTCGACGCAGGTGACCTGAATATCTTCGCCGCTGATAAGTTCAATGATCAGGTCGCGCTGCTCCTTGTCCTTGCTGACAGCCAGTAATTTCCGTGTGTGAGGTTCGATGACGCTTTGCACGCGGCGGATGACTTCCTTCAATTCTTCCTTGGACTTGAGCGGCTTGTTCAACGCACCAATCGCACCCATGCGCAAACCGCGCTCGCGCTCTTCCTCGGTCGTAATGATATAGACGGGGATGTGCCGGCTATGCGCATCGTCTTTCAAACGAGCCAGCACGCGCCAGCCGTCCATGTCGTGCAAATTGATGTCGAGCGTGATCGCATCAATGCGCCGCTGGCCGACGATGGCCAGCGCTTCTGCGCCGCGCGGTGAGATCAATCCCTTGAAACCATTTTCGCGCGCGGTTTCCAAAAGGAATTGCGCGAAACCGGTGTCGTTCTCGATGATCAACAGGACTTTGTCGCCCGCTTGAATATTATCCCGATCGTCATCCAGTTGCATTGACTGATCGGAATCGTTGCTGGGTGCGTCGGCAATGAAGTTTAACTCCGTCGGCACAGTAATAACGTCCTGCGTCGGGGCCACGACACTCGAAGATTGGCGTTTCGCGGTGCGGACCGGTACGTAATTTTGCGGCAGGAACAAGGTGAACGTGCTGCCTTGTCCCGGCGCGCTGACCAACCGAATTTCGCCGCCGAGCAGGCGTGCGATTTCGCGGCTGATGGCTAAGCCGAGGCCGGTGCCGCCATATTTGCGGCTCGTGCTGCCGTCCGCCTGCTGAAATGCCTCGAAGATGATTTGCTGCTTGTCTGGCGAAATGCCGATGCCGGTGTCGCTGACGGAAAACGCAATGACCGACTTGGCTTGGTTGAGCGTTTCGTTCTCCGAATTCCAGCCGCTGCGAGCTTGATTGATGAAGAGCGAGACTTTTCCCTTTTCGGTGAACTTGAACGCGTTCGACAACAGGTTCTTGAGAATCTGTTGCAAGCGTTTCGCGTCGGTTTGGAATGACTTGGGCAAACCGCTTCCGCGCTCGAGGTCGAATTCGAGTTTGCGCGCATCGGCCACGTGGCGGAACGTGCGCTCGACGTAATCCTGCAAATCGCGCAACGCGACATCGCCGACGTCCACGATGACCGTGCCGGACTCGATCTTGGAAAGGTCGAGAATGTCGTTGATGAGCGCCAGCAGGTCGTTGCCGGAAGCGTGAATCGTCTTGGAGAACTCGACCTGTTTGGGCGTAAGGTTTTGGTCTTTGTTTTTCGAGAGTTCGTCGGACAGGATGAGCAAGCTGTTGAGCGGCGTGCGTAATTCGTGGGACATATTCGCGAGGAACTCGGATTTGTATTTGGAAGTGAGCGCAAGCTGTTCGGCTTTTTCTTCCAGCGCCTGGCGGGCTTGTTCGACTTCCGCGTTCTTGCGTTCCACCTCGACGTTCTGGTCGGCCAGCAGTTTCGCTTTTTCGCCAAGCTGCTGGTTGGTTTGTTGCAATTCCTGTTGCTGGCTTTGCAACTCTTTCGCCAGCGACTGGGATTGCTTGAGCAAATCTTCAGTTCGCGTATTCGCTTCAATCGTGTTGAGCACGATGCCGATACTTTCCGTCAACTGGTCAAGGAACGCTTGATGTGTCGGGCTGAACCGGTCGAACGATGCGAGTTCAATGACCGCCTTGACTTGCCCTTCAAATACGACCGGCAACACGAGCACGTTGAGCGGATTGGCCTCACCCAGTCCTGAGCCGATCGCGGTGTAATCGCGCGGCACATTGGTGAGCAGGATCTTGATTTTTTCCAATGCGCATTGGCCGACGAGACCTTCGCCGAGTTTAAAACGGTTATCCACGTTCTTGCGTTCGCGATGCGCGTAGCTCGCGAGGAGTTTGAGATAGGGCTCGGTTTCCTTGGCCATGTCCATCGTGTAGAAAACGCCCTGTTGCGCGGAAACGACCGGCGCCAGTTCGGAGAGAATCATGCGGCCGACCGTCATCAAATCTTTTTGGCCTTGCAACATGCGGGAGAATTTTGCGAGGTTCGTTTTGAGCCAGTCCTGTTCGGAATTCTTGAGCGTGGTGTCCTTAAGGTTGCGGATCATCTCGTTCAGGTTTTCCTTAAGTGCGGCAACTTCACCCAGCGCTTCCACCGTGATTGAACGCGTCAGGTCGCCTTTCGTCACCGCCGTCGCGACTTCCGCGATCGCGCGCACTTGCGTGGTCAAATTCGCGGCCAACTGATTCACGTTATCCGTCAAATCTTTCCATGTGCCCGCAGCGCCCGGCACACTCGCCTGGCCGCCGAGTTTTCCTTCGACGCCCACTTCGCGCGCCACGGAGGTCACCTGATCGGCGAAGGTCGCGAGCGTATCGGTCATGTTGTTGATCGTGTCCGCGAGCGCGGCGATTTCGCCTTTCGCTTCAACCGTCAGTTTGCGTTTCAAGTTGCCGTTGGCCACGGCGGTCACGACAATCGCGATGCCACGCACCTGGTTCGTCAGATTGCCAGCCATCAGATTTACGTTATCCGTCAGATCTTTCCACGTGCCGGCGACGCCTTGCACGTCAGCCTGACCGCCGAGTTTTCCTTCTGTGCCGACTTCGCGGGCCACGCGAGTCACTTCTGAGGCGAACGAACGAAGCTGATCCACCATTGTATTAATGGTGTCTTTCAATTCGAGAATTTCGCCTTTCACATCCACAGTGATCTTCTTGGACAGATCGCCGTTCGCCACCGCCGTCGTCACCGCCGCGATGTTGCGCACTTGCGAGGTCAAATTACCGGCCATGAAATTCACATTGTCCGTCAGGTCTTTCCACGTGCCGGCGACGCCGCGCACTTCCGCCTGTCCGCCCAGTTTTCCTTCTGTGCCGACTTCGCGGGCCACGCGAGTCACTTCCGAGGCGAACGACGAAAGTTGATCCACCATCGTGTTAATGGTGTTTTTCAATTCGAGAATTTCGCCTTTCACATCCACAGTGATCTTCTTAGACAAATCGCCGTTTGCCACTGCCGTCGTCACCGCCGCGATGTTGCGCACTTGCGAAGTCAGATTACCGGCCATGAAATTCACATTATCCGTTAAATCCTTCCACGTGCCGCCGACGCCTTTCACTTCCGCCTGACCGCCGAGTTTTCCTTCCGTGCCCACCTCACGCGCCACACGCGTCACTTCGGCGGCGAAGGAGGAAAGTTGGTCCACCATCGTATTGATGGTGTTTTTCAATTCGAGAATTTCGCCTTTCACGTCCACCGTGATTTTCTTGGACAAGTCGCCCTTTGCCACGGCAGTCGTGACCGCCGCGATATTGCGCACTTGCGAAGTCAAATTACCGGCCATGAAATTCACATTATCCGTTAAATCCTTCCACGTGCCGCCGACACCTTTCACCTCAGCCTGGCCACCGAGTTTTCCTTCGGTGCCGACTTCGCGGGCCACGCGCGTCACTTCCGAGGCGAAAGAGTTAAGCTGGTCCACCATCGTATTAATGGTGTCTTTCAATTCGAGAATTTCCCCGCGCACATCCACCGTGATTTTCTTGGACAAGTCGCCGTTCGCCACCGCCGTCGTCACCGCCGCGATGTTGCGCACCTGCGCCGTGAGATTGCCGGCCATCGAATTCACCGAGTCGGTCAAGTCCTTCCACGTTCCGGCGACGCCTTTCACTTCCGCCTGGCCACCGAGTTCGCCTTCGGTTCCCACTTCGCGTGCCACACGGGTCACTTCAGCGGCAAAAGAGGAAAGCTGATCCACCATCGTATTGATGGTGTTTTTCAATTCGAGGATTTCGCCCTTCACATCCACCGTGATCTTCTTGGACAAATCGCCGTTCGCCACCGCCGTCGTCACGTTGGCGATGTTGCGCACTTGCGCCGTTAGATTGCCGGCCATTGAATTCACCGAGTCGGTCAAGTCCTTCCACGTTCCGGCGACGCCTTTCACTTCCGCCTGGCCACCGAGTTTTCCTTCAGTACCGACTTCGCGCGCCACGCGGGTCACTTCTGAAGCGAATGACGAAAGCTGATCAACCAGAGTGTTGATCGTGTTTTTCATTTCCAGGATTTCGCCCTTCACATCCACCGTGATCTTCTTGGACAAATCACCGTTCGCAATGGCGGTCGTCACGGTCGCGATATTGCGCACTTGCGCAGTGAGATTGCCGGCCATGAGGTTCACGTTATCCGTCAAATCTTTCCACGTGCCGGCGACGCCTTGCACATCGGCCTGGCCGCCGAGTTTTCCTTCGGTGCCGACTTCGCGGGCTACACGCGTCACTTCCGAGGCGAACGAGCGAAGCTGATCCACCATCGTGTTAATGGTGTCTTTCAATTCGAGAATTTCCCCGCGCACGTCCACCGTAATCTTCTTGGACAAGTCACCGTTCGCGACTGCCGTCGTCACCGCGGCGATATTGCGCACCTGGCCGGTCAAATTACCGGCCATTGAATTCACCGAGTCCGTCAAATCTTTCCATGTGCCAGCGACGCCACGCACATCCGCCTGGCCACCGAGTTTTCCTTCAGTTCCCACTTCGCGGGCCACACGCGTCACTTCAGAAGCAAAGGAGGAAAGTTGATCCACCATCGTATTGATGGTGTTTTTCAATTCGAGGATTTCGCCCTTCACATCCACCGTGATCTTCTTGGACAAATCGCCGTTCGCCACCGCCGTCGTCACTGCCGCGATGTTACGCACCTGGCCGGTGAGGTTGCGCGCCATCGAATTCACATTATCCGTCAAATCTTTCCACGTTCCAGCGACACCTTTCACTTCGGCCTGACCGCCGAGTTTTCCTTCGGTGCCGACTTCACGAGCCACGCGGGTCACTTCCGAAGCAAACGAGCGAAGCTGATCCACCATCGTATTAATGGTGTCTTTCAATTCGAGAATTTCGCCTTTGACGTCCACCGTGATCTTCTTGGACAAGTCGCCGTTCGCCACCGCCGTCGTCACCGCCGCGATGTTACGCACCTGGCCGGTGAGGTTACCGGCCATCGAATTCACTGAGTCGGTCAAGTCTTTCCAAGTGCCGGCGACGCCTTTGACTTTCGCCTGGCCACCGAGCTTGCCTTCGGTTCCCACTTCGCGGGCCACACGTGTCACTTCGGAGGCGAATGAACTCAACTGATTCACCATCGTATTGACCGTTTTGGCGGTGCGAAGAAATTCGCCTTCCAGCGGACGGCCTTCAATGTCGAGGGCCATCGTCTGCGCCAGGTCGCCTTTGGCCACAGCGCCGATCACGCGGGCGGTTTCGCTGGTCGGATGCACGAGGTCGGAAATCAAGGTATTTACTGAGGCGATGGACTCGGCCCAGGCGCCGCTGACTTCGCCGATGGACGCGCGCTGGCCGATCTTCCCCTCTTTGCCGACGACGAGGCTGATGCGTTCGAGTTCGCTGGCCATCTTTTCGTTGCGCTCGACGACGTCGTTGAAGGCATCAGCGATCTTGCCCGCCGTTCCAATCCAGTCGAGCGGCAGCCGCACCGAAAAATCCCCTTTCTTGAGGGCGATGAGCGCCGTCACCAATTCCCGCACATCCAATTCGGCGTTGATGATCGGCGGTTGCAGTAGCGATACCACCGCTTCCTGGCGCGTGCGGCCAGTCGTGGCGCTTTTCTTCACCACTTTGCCGTTGCCATTAGCGTTCCCATTTGAATGCGTCTTGCCGTTCGTTAAGGTTTTGCTGGTGGTTTTCATAGGTTATGGAAATGAGAAAGAGAAATTAAGACAGCGGATTCGAGCGAAGAGTTCAATCCGTGAGCCGCCTGCGAGTGCGAATGATGCTGAAACCCAATGATGATTTGAAATGCAAAAAGGAAGAGACACCGCCTTGGCTGGCAGAAATGCCCAAACACCGCTGGTCGCACAGGCCGACATTTTGATAGGAAACGTCAATCTTCCTACTTTCGTCGTCAGCGGCGGCAATCAAGACTTACCGCACGCATCATGTTTATGCCACGCCGTCGTTCGTCCCGGCTTTGCCGGACACGAATCAAGACTCCGTTCGGGAATCCGACGGTTCATCGCCCAAAACACAATGCTAGAATTATGCCATCTGGAAAAATGCGAATTCCTTGGAAATTTGCAAAAACATTATTCGTAATATGCGAAAAAACCTCAATCGCAGATTGCAATTTGCAATAATAATCAGTAATTCTAATTATTATTATTAACTTTGATTATTTAATTTAGCGTCCGGTTTGTATCTACCGAACGCTACTTTGACGAACCATCCTACTGATGAATTCCTGAGGCATTATTATCTGGAGCATTCAATGGCGTGACCGGGGCTGGCGGGAATTGGCGATCCACTGAAGACGCGCGTTGTTCGCTGCTTTCGCAGCCCGCAGCGAAGCCGCCTACCAGTAATAATACGAATAATATAATTTTGTTTTTCATGTGATCAGTCTCCGTTACTTTTTCAACGCCATCCACCGCGCACCCACACATGGCGGCCACCCCGGTATGCATAACGCGGTTGCACCCAGACCGCGCCGCGATGCGGAGGTCTTGCCCAACGACCGTGTTCCCAGTGCCAACCGCCCCCACCCCAAACCCAAACGCCGCCAATCCAAATAAATGCCGGATCAGGCGCAACTGGTTGCACTTCGACTAATGGCGCTGGCGGAGGGCCACTCACGTCCACTTCCCCGCCGATGGATACCTCTCCCGGCGGCGGAGGCGGCGGTCCTGGAACATAGGTGCGTTCACGAATGACGCAGCCGGTGGCCAGCAATGATGTCGCTGCGGCGATTCCAATGACTGTCTTGATATTTTTTGACGTTGTCATATCTCAGTTTATTGCTGGAAATGTGCCACAGGGCATCTCATTTATAACATTCTAGTCAGGAGCAGCTTTTGCGTGACAATAGTCGCGGCATTTAGGATTTCAATACATATTGCGACGGCTTTAATTGCTCGCCAGTCGCAATTTGCATTCATATTAAAAAATTTCATAAATGTCGTTTCTGTAGCTGGTCGCCACACTGAACAGATTTAAAGTCGTGCTTTAAAAAGAGTCCCAAGCTCCAAATGGGGGTGTGGGGCTTGGGATTTTTGAGGCTAGCGTCTTAGACGGTTTTACCACAAAATTGTATTATTGCGTGATCTTCGCTTTTGCGTCGTCGTAAGCTTTTTCCACTTTATCCCAGGCATCGGAAAATGCGGTTTTGGTTTTGTCCCAGCCGTCCTGCGTGGACATCTTCAAATCGTCGAACTTGGAGTTTAATTTTTCCCGCTGGACTCTGAGATCCGCCAGCGCCTGTTCTTCTTTTACCTTTGAATCGTCTTTTAAATTCGCGGATCTCGCAGACAGTTCATCAATCTTTGCATCCAACTCGTGAATTTTTTTCTGCGACGCGGCAACGAAATCATCCTTCGTCTGGATCATTGAATCCTTCGCATTGCTGGCCGCGTCGGAAACCTGGGTCTTCACGTCAGGCGTCGGCGGCTCAGACGGTTTGCAACCCGCAAACATGGCCGTTGCAGCAACTAACGCTATCAAATGGTTGAGCTTCATAATTTGAAATTCGTTTTGGTTTAATCCCTCCTCCACGACCCGCCTGGACTTGAACCAGCACGGGTTATTAGAAACTCCGCACGTTACACCCGGCGGCGTCCCGCTATGAGCGAAACCAGGAACATGACGAGGAACACGACGAACAGGATTTGCGCGATGCTCGCAGCCGTGCCCGCGATGCCTGTGAATCCCAAGAGCGCGGCGATCAGCGCCACGATCAGGAAGGTGATGGTCCAGCTTAACATATATTTCCTTTGGTTGATGGTTTGAGATGATTAACGCGAAAGTAAAAATTGTTTCATGAATGTCCTGCGCGGGACGGGCACGAACCCGTGGTCGTTCCGCAGATGCACGATGACCCGGTCTTCCGGCGATTTGTGAATCGCTATTTTTGCCAGCTCGTCCACTTGCCAATCGAAGCATCCAATCTTGCGCGACCCTTTGCGATTCCCCTTTTGCGCTGGCTGATTATTTTTCATAGTTGCCCTTCTGACTTTGATTTACATCAATTCACATCACCTGACTCTTCTGACAAAAATAGAATTAGCGGGAATGGTGCCAGCTTTGGGATTAAAGAATTAACTTATTGAAGACCAGCAATTTGAGTAAGTCCCAGAAGAAAAACCCTCACCGTAAACCGCATTTTTACCGCAAATTGTCGGGAAAAAATCTCCCGACAATTCGCAAAATGCGAGATCAGGTAACTGGAAGAAATTTGCTCGCTATCGGATACTGCGGGTAGAGTTTCACCAGGCAATCCGGGCAAATACCGTGAGTGAATTCCGCCTCGGTATGCTCACAAATATAGGCCTCGATTTTCTGCCAGTAACCGCCGTCATCGCGGATTTTTTTGCACGCGGCGCAAATCGGGAGCAAGCCCCGCAGCGTTTTTATTTTGCCGAGAGCATCGGTCAATTCCGCAATAAGCTTCGAGCGCTCTTCCTCTTCGCGTTTGCGCAAGGTGATGTCACGTTCGATGGCCGAGATGCCAATCACATTGCCGCGGCCGTCCTTGATCAACGAAAATGTCAGTGAGACTTCGACAGCACTGCCATTCTTGCGATGCCGGATGGTTTCCAAATGCTCGATCTTTTCGCCGTGGCGGATGCGATCATAAATTTGTGGCCAATGTTCCGGGCGCGAGAGCGGCGCCAGAATTGAAATGGAACAACCCTTTACTTCTTCCGCAGTATAACCGTACATCAATTCCGCGCCGCGATTCCAGGTGAGTATCTCGCCGACCAGCGAAGTGCCAATGATGGCGTCCTCGGAATTTTCCACGATCGCCGCGAGATACGAGACCGCTGCTGCTGCTGCTTTGCGATCGGTGATGTCACGCATGAAACAACGCGCGTGGATGAACTTGCCGTCTTCGCGCAGCACATTTGCATTGATTAGCACGTGTTTGATATCGCCATTTTTGCAGCGAACGCGCACTTCAAAATTGTTCAACACTTCGCCATCGTGCAAACGCTTCAACAAATCGTTCGCCAGATAAGTGTCCACGTAAAATTCGGTGATCAGATGACCGGCATATTCCTCGTGCTCATAACCGAGCAAGTCCAACTCCGCCTGGTTCACGCGCAAAATCGCGCCATCCGGGCCGAGCCACTGTAGCCCCACGGAAGCACGCTCGAAAAAATCATTCAACTCCTGTTCGCTGCGGCGGAGCGCCTCCTCGGCCTTGCGTTGCGCGCGGCGGCTCTGCGCTTCACGCAATTCGCGCTCGATGGATGGCACAAGCCGCGCGAGCTGATTCTTCATCACATAGTCATGCGCGCCCGCTTTCATCGCCCTGACGGCCACTTCCTCGCCGATGATTCCGGAGACGATGATGAAAGGAATATCGAGCTTCTGCTGGCTCACCAATTCCAGCGCGTGCAGACTGTTGAAACCGTTGAGCGAATGGTCGGAAATGATAAGGTCCCAATTCTGGCGATCGAGCGCGGCGGTAAGCCGTGGCAAGGTTTCGACCCGCTCATACTCAGGAGTGAATCCTCCACGTTTGAGTTCACGCAGCAGGAACAACGTATCATCTTCCGAGTCTTCGATAATCAGGACCTGCAGGCGTTTACTCATAACATTTTTCTTTCAGTTACACATTTTCTGACGGTACACATTTGCCACGCATTCAAAATGCAAAAAATTAACGCGGTCACAATCACTCTCCTCTCACCACTTCCGGACAGGCCAGCGATTACGATTTGAAAATACTCCGGATATTCGATTCGTCAAATGCGCCCGTTCAAATGCGTGGCCTCATTACAAAAACACTGCGACGGCGTTCATAGAGCGCCGCTGCAGTAGCTGTGCGAAAAAATTTACTTTTCAATGAACTTCCAATACGGAATTTACCGAGCCGTAGGGATTGGGTTCGCGCTCGGCGCGATGCGGATCATCCTGCCAGACGCCATCCACCACAAACCGATATTGATGCCGCCCGGGCGGCACCGAAAGTTTTGCGTGCCATACGCCTCCGCCACCTTTCATCAACTTGATGGGTTGCTTGTCCCAATTCGTGAAATCTGCAGCAAGCAAAACTTCCTGCGCTGTTGGAGCTTCAAGACGAAATTGAATTTCCCGTTCGGCGGTTGACTGTTCGTGTTGTGCCAGCGCCTCAGCCTTCGCGCCGTCCTTCGCCGTTCCCCCGGAGATTTTATTTTCAGCTTGGAGGCTCTTGGAGTCCGATGCCGGCTTGCCAGCCGCCGATTTACCTTTGGAAGATTTCGGTGTGACACCGCGGTTAGCGGAAGTTTGGCCGAAGTGTTCGGCATTTGCGCGAGTCGTGATCGTTTGCGGATTCATAAAAATACTATTAGTTGATTAATAAATGTTAACGGCTGCGAATCGGAATAATTCAGAGCCGCTTTCGACTTTGCAGGAAAGGTGCCACATGGGAGATTTTCATTTTCCTTCGCGAATTGAAGTTTTTCGTACCGCAAGGTGCGAACTTACCTGCCGCAAATCGCAAAAATGACCTTGCTTTTTTTGCGTTTTGCAAACGAACCCCATCGGGGAAAAACTTCATCCTGACGGACCGCGGGTCTATGACCCGCAGCCAAGGTTTACACGGTCCAAGTCGCTCACGACTCCATCCACCACAACACTCAATTTTCCGGCGTATCAAAATTGGGATTTCCATACACATTTGCCCAATCGAAAACGGCAATCTTCACGCCAGTTGCTGCGGGTCACGGACCCGCGGTCACAAAGGATTCGACGGTCACAAACCGCCGCGACAGTTCTCACTCACTAGACAACTTGCCGCTCGCGGCTATACTTCGCCTTACCGTTGGCCGCGCCGCGCGCGTTTTTGCTGACGCACTATGCTGCATCGTTTTCGGCATCGCATTGTCATTCCGGTTGTCATTCTATGGCTGCTACTCACGATTTCGGGAATCGCCGTGCGCGTGGTGGTTTGGAAACGCCTTTCCCGCAGCCTCGATGCTTCGGGGGATGCCACCTATCTCGAAGACGCCTTAAGCGAACTCACTAGCGCATTGCAGGATGCCGACGACAGCCAACGTGGTTATCTGCTCACGGGAAATGAAGGTTACCTCGAACCTTTCAATGACACCAAAGCGAACCTCTCCGCCGATTTCAAAAAACTCGCCGACACCGCGCATCAGGACGCCAGTTTGGAAAAAGATCTGGCCGCATTGCGTGATTTGGTGAATCTCAAAATGGCGGAACTGGATGAGACGATCAAATTGCGCCACGACAAAGGATTGAAAGAGGCTCTTACTGAAGTCAACGCGGGCAAGGGCCGCGAGTCTTCGGAAAAAATCCGCAAAGTCATGTGGCGGATGCGCGAGCGGCGTCAGAACATTTTCTCCAGCGCCTGGGCCAACACCCGCCAAAATCTTGAACTCCTCCAGCGCATCGGCCAGGCAGTCGGTTTTCTTGGCTTGGGAGCGGGCATCTTCGCGCTTTATCTTGTGCGCGTGAGTTTTGTCCAGGAGCGCGCCCGGTGGAGATTGCTGGAGGAAAAATTGCGCGCGGAAAAAATTGCCACTGAGAAAACCGCCTACCTTGCGGACTTGAGCCACGAGTTGCGCACGCCGATGAATGCCATCCTCGGCTTCGGCGAATTATTGCAGGGCGAAAAGCTGACCCCGCGCCAGGCGCAATATGTCCACGCCATTCGTTCCAGCGGCAGCGGATTGTTGCAGTTGATTAACGATGTGCTGGATCTTTCAAAACTCGAAGCCGGAAAATTGGAATTGCATCTCGAACCTGCCGACCTGCGGGAAGTCGGCGAGTTCATCCGCACAATGTTTGCCCAACAAGCCGCCGCGAAATCTTTGGAACTCAGGATCGCGGTGGACGGCTTGCCTCGGGCGTTGCTGCTCGATCGCCTGCGTCTGCGCCAAGTGCTCGTCAACCTGGTCGGCAACGCGATCAAATTCACCGCCAAGGGCCACGTCGCATTGCGGGCGCGCTGGGAACCGCTGGCCGAAGACCGCAGCCGCGGCACTTTGAACATTGAAGTCGAAGACACCGGCATCGGCATCCCGCCCGAAAAACATAACGAAGTTTTCAAACCATTCGTTCAGGCCGCCACCCAGCAACAAAGCCAGGGAACCGGTCTTGGCCTGAGCATCGTCAAACGCCTCACGCTCGCGATGGGCGGCAACGTCACGCTGCAAAGCAGTCCGGGCGAAGGCGCGATTTTCCGCCTTTGCTTCGCGGAGGTTGCCGTCTCCTCGCGCGTGCCCATAACGGATGTTCTGGCCACCGGCACACAGGTTGATTTCAACGATTTTTCTCCCGCAAAAATTCTCGTGGCGGATGATAACAAAACGAACCGCGAACTCATCTCCGGTTTGTTTGCCGATTCCCTTCATCGTTTGCACTTCGCGGCAAATGGCCAGGAAGCTCTCGCGCTGATCGCCGAAGAACGGCCTGACCTCGTCCTCCTGGACATTCGCATGCCGGTGCTTGACGGCCGCGCGACGCTGGCGGACATCCGCAAACGTCCCGAGCTTGCATCGCTCCCGGTCATTGCCGTCAGCGCGTCCACGCACGCCGATGACGACGCCCATCTGGCCGCGCGCTTCAACGGCTTCATGCGTAAACCATTTTCACGGCAGGCGCTCTATCAGCAACTCGCCCGTTTTTTGCCGCGCTCACCCCGGCAGCCGAAACTTGCTCCGTCAACCGCCGCACCGCCGCCAGCGCCATTACCCTCCGCTCAAGTCACCAGCGCCGATAGTCGCGATGCCGCCGCTGAATTGCTGGCCTTGCACCGTGAAAAATGGCCGCGATTGCGCGACACGTTGGCGATAAATGAAACACTCGCTTTTGCGCAAAAAATAAGACACATTGGACAAACCATGCAGTTGCAACCATTGATAACCTACGCCGACCGGCTGGCCATCGAAGCCGAGACGTACGCCATAAAAGATTTGGAACGCACGCTGGCGGAATTTCCCTTGCTCATCGCGCCGATCGAACAAAGAGAGTGCCTGCAATGACCCTGCGCGACATCACCGATACGACCGCGACCGATTGCCTGCTGGTCATTGACGATCAGGAAGCCAATATCCAGTTGCTTGGCTCCTTGCTTGGCAAAATGGGTTTTGAAATCCTTCCCGCCACCAATGCCGACGAAGCCATCAAACGCCTCAACGCCCGCCGGCCCGATTTGATTCTGCTCGATCTCATCATGCCGGGCCTCGACGGATTTCAAGTCTGCAAACGCATCCAGGAAAATCCCGATTGGGCGGAAATCCCGGTAATCTTTCTCTCCGCTTCCGATGACAAGAATCTTGTCGTGCGCGCCCTTGAAAGCGGCGGCGTGGATTACATCACCAAACCGTTCAACAAACTCGAGTTAATCTCGCGCATTCGCACGCACTTGATGTTGCAAACCACGCGCCAGCATTTGAAACAGCTCGCGCAGGACAAGGAAGAAATGATCGGGATGATCTCGCATCATCTTCAGAACCACTTGGCTGGCATGAACATGAGTGCCCAACTCCTGCTCGACCGCGCCCAAAGCCATTCCGACTCGAAGATTCTTTTGATGGCGGAAAACATCCGCAGTTCGAGTATGCAGATGCGCGCGTTCGTCAAATCATTCTTGGCCAATGCCGCCGCTGACCACGGCTTGCATTTAAAGTTGGAAAACGTCAACCTATCCGCCTCCGCCTCGCGTGCCGTCGCACGTTACGCCGATGCCGCCAAGGCCAAAAACATCAAATTAATCGCCCAACCCTGCGCCGAAAACGCTTCCGCCCGCGCCGACGCCGCCGCGCTCGACCAAGTGCTCGACAATTTAATCTCCAACGCCATCAAATTTTCCCCGCCGGAAAAAGAAATCACCATATCCGTCCGCCGGAACGCGCACATCGTGGAATGCGAAGTCCGCGATCACGGCCCCGGCTTTACTCCCGAAGATCAAGTGCGGATGTTTCACCGCTACGCCCGCCTCTCCGCGCGTCCCACCGGCGGCGAGCCCTCGACCGGCCTCGGCCTCAGCATCGCCCAAAAGCTCGTTCGCGGCATGGGCGGCGAACTCACCTGCAACAACGCTCCCGATCACGGCGCCGTTTTCATCTTGCGATTGCCCCACGCCGGATGAGATTATATTCATCTGTGCCAATCATTTATCGGTTGAGTATAAAATTTTTTAATGTATAACCACTCGCGATGAAATCCGTTCTGCTCGTCGAAGATAATGAAGACGATGTTTTTTTCATGAAAATGGCGTGCCAACGTACTGGAATCCCCCATTCTCTTCAGATTGTGAACGACGGCGATGCCGCCATCCATTACCTCGCGGGCGACGGCATTTACGCAGACCGCATCAAACATCCCCTGCCCAATCTGGTTTTTCTCGACATCAAGCTTCCCAAGAAAAACGGCCACGAAGTCCTCGAATGGATTCGCGCCCAGCCCGGCATGAAAAATCTCCCCGTCGTCATGCTTACCAGTTCTTTGGACATGTCCGATGTCAATCGCGCCTATCAACTCGGCGTCACCTCCTACCTGCGCAAACTCGTCGGCCCCGCCGAATTCGGCCAGGGCGTCCGCGTCATCCTCAAATACTGGCTTGAGCTGAACATCGCCCTCACCTAAGCCCGTCCTCGCGCAACGTCTTCACTCTGCCCGATTTTAGCCACCGATCGAACACGGTCATAGGTAATCGTGCCGCAAGGTGTTGCCACGTCTTGTGCTAAGAGCAAATGGAAAGGAAAGTTGTTGATTAGGACGCTTAAACAAGTTGATAATTTTGCAATTTTGAGACGTTTGAGTTCTTTCGCGATGAATTCCGAAATGATAAAATCCCGGCATGCCTAATCACCTGGAAGATTTCGTGGCTGCTCAAATGCAAAAGCACCCTATTTCAGGGCTGTCTCTCGCCGTCGTCGGCGAAGGCAAAATCGCCCAAACTCTATGTTTTGGATTCACAGATCAAACCGGAAAATCACCGGTATCCGCCTCTACGTTGTTCCAGGCCGCTTCGGTCAGTAAATGTCTCGCCGCTTTGGCGGCGTTGCGGTTAGTGGATCAAGGGCAACTCTCCCTGGACGCGGATGTGAATTCCAAATTACAGTCATGGAAAATCCCAGCCAACCAGTTCCTCAAACAGGAGCAGGTCACGTTACGCCGGTTGCTTTGCCACAATGCCGGCATTACCGTCCACGGTTTTTCAGGTTATGTTGCTGGCCTGCCAATTCCCACACTCGAGCAGATTTTCAACGGCACGCCACCCGCCAATAATCCTGCGATCCGCGTTGACGCCATTCCCGGCGCAAATCCCCGATATTCCGGCGGTGGCTACGTCGTGCTGCAACAGCTTCTCATGGATGTTCTCGACCGGCCCTTTCCTGAATTGATGCAATCATTGGTTTTGCACCCGCTGGGTATGTCATCCAGCACCTTCGATCAGCCGTTGCACCCATCCCTTTTATCAAATGCCGCGACGGGCCATTCTCAAAGCGGAAAACCAATTCTTGGTGGCGCACATCTTTATCCCGAAATGGCGGCTGCCGGGCTTTGGACCACCCCATCCGATCTCGCCCGCTTTGTTATAGGCGTCCAGCAATCATTCACCGCCCAATCTGATTCTATACTTTCCCTCAAAATTGCCCGCGAGATGCTCACTCCCCAGGCTGCGAGGTTTGGCTTGGGGCCGACAATCGTTGGAAATGGCAACACATTACAATTCCTTCATTCCGGACGGAACGCCGGATTTGATGCTGTCCTGGTGGCCAGTGTCGAAACCGGAAAAGGCGTGGTGATTATGATTAATGCGAATGCCGATCCCAAAGCGCTGAACTCGATTTTAAAGGTTGTCATCAATGAATTCCATTAAGACCTTACAAGAGTGTCCGCGGCATTTTTGAACGCTAGTGGTGACAGTTGGTCCGTATATTTTCATCAATTTATTCAAAGGTTGCTTTTTCCAAATTATTCCTTGAGGGCCAAAGCGCCCTTTTCATTAGCATTGATAGTGAATCTTTCCCCGCGAAACGAAACCTGAAGCAACCTGCCAGTAAACGGTCTTGGCGTCTGCGGATCAGCCAGAATGGTTTTTCCGTTCACTGACGGTGCGAAACCGAAAAAAGTGCTGATGACAATATCGCCAAAGGCGGCGCCGCTGATGCACTCCTTCATGCAGCCATCGCGCTCGGCAATTCGTACCGGCGCATCATATTGGTCGCGCCGCGGCCCGTAAAATTCCCGCGCCTGCGCGAACGGCCCTTCTTTGGTCACCTCTGCCGTACGGCAATAAAAATCAAATGCGTTGCCCGAAAAACCGAGCCGCCACATCGTCCCCACCGTGAGTGCCGGCCAGCCATCATAAGCACCCATCGGGCCATGGTCGGGTCGGTCGGAAACGGCGGCGGCGGCGTCTTTCAGGCTCATCGCGCGCATCCAATCGCGCATGAGAAGCTCGCGCTCGACAAAACCCGTCATTTCACGGCGCATGCCCGGCGCAAGGTCGCCGGAAAGTGCGTTGCCAACATAGATGTAATCAACGCAATGCCGCAGTTCGACACGCCGTCCGTCGTTGTGCAAACCATACCAGACGCCGTCGCCGGGTTTGTAAAGCGATAGCACGGCGGGCAAAAGTCTTTCCGCATCGTCGCGCAGTTCCCCGGCACGGGCGGTATTGCCTTTCAGTTCCTGCAGGGCGGCATCCTGACGCATCATCCAGACATTTTGCGCGTTACAGGAGGCGACGCGGCCGATATAGGCGGGCGCGCATTCAAGCAGGTTCCGGTTTTCTCCATAGTCCGCCAAAGGGCTGTCCGTGTGGACGAGAGTTTTCCAGTCCGTGGCCATTTCATCCATGCACTGAAGCACGGTTTTGCCGTTCTCCAGTTTTTCGTTCAGGAAGCCAAAGTCGCCCGTGATCCGCAAATAATCGAGTGTTGTTTGAAAAATGTTGCACGCGTTGAAGGCGTAACCATTGATGTGGCTATATGTTGTCGAGTCGAAGCCGTTGGTCTGCAAAAGATTAATGGTGGTGCCATTCCGCACATTTTGGATCAGCCAGCGGCGTAAGGTTGCCTTCATGCCCACGGGTTCAAGCAGCGCCCATACGGTGCTTCCCATCGAGGCGTCCCAATAAAACTGCGTGCCCGGCGCGCGTTCGCCGCTTGTGATGAAGGAGCGCGGGGACACCGGAAACTGGGTGCGCTCCAATTCCAGCATGGTAAGGATGCCCGTGTAATAATTCCGCTTCAGCGCGGCGTTGTCCGTGACCAGCACCGGCAAGCTGCCGGAGAAATGATGATTGCCCGGCGTGAAGGCGTCAGCCCAGCGTTTCTCCCAGCATTGCTTGAATCCATCAAATTCTTCGGAAAAACCCGCCTTCCAGCGCATCATATCTGCCTGAACTTTTCGCGCATCGGCGGCGTGCCCGTCGCCCGCGACAAATTCAATTTCTTTCCTGCCTCCCGCCGGCAGCGACATGTTCCAGCACCAGTGAATAATGCCGTGGTCATTCGTCACTGCGTCGGGTTTGACCGCGGGATAGATGACTGTCACGAAGCCCGGTCGCTGGCTCGTATTAAGCACGGATATTCCATCGGCCTGCAAACTTCCTGAAACCGACAATACAAGTTCCACAGTCGTTTTGGCCGTGGCCGGATTGGCGATTTGAATGTGACCTAGTACGGCCCGCTGCTCGTTGATCATTCGCGTGTCCGTTTGTACGACAAGACCCGCGCAATTCGTATTGCGGCGCAAGGCGCAATAGGGATACCAGCGACATTCCGTCGCCGGATATTCCCTGCCCGCAACGGTCAGTGTGATCGGCGGATAGCCAAGGTGAAATTTTTCATCCCCACCTGCCCACAACCAATCTTCAGGATTGCAGGAAAATGAAGTCAGGTCTCGGTTGACCAACAGCATATCATGAAAATTATTCACGTCCGGCGGATTGGCCACGTCCTTCATGAGCAGCCAATTGCCAGCCATCTCGTCGAGAAGCGGCACGCCAGCCGGCAATGCACTCTTGCCGTGACAAAGCATGGCTGGCAACCAAACCAATACGCAGCTAAAACAAATTATTCTCCGAAGCAATGCGGATTTCATTTTCTTCAATGATTTCAGTTGAGGGGCTCAATTTCAAGCAACCTGCTCTTTGTAACAAAATTCCTCCAACTTAAGCCCCGTTCCCAAGCATCCAAACATCCCACCACTTCTCATTAACCCTCATCTTTAGTTGACGGAACCCAACACATCCTCACCGCCACAACCGCTTCAGCGGTTTCCCGCCGGAATCATCCTCCTTTCCCTATGTTCAATCCGTGGCAAAAAAGTCAGTCTCGCATTTTGCAACACCTTCTATTTGATTCTTGCATAATGCGGCTGTAAACTCTTCAAAAACCTCTGCCAGTGGCACTTTTACAGTGGCACGATTCCAGCAATGACAAATTCAGTCCATGCCAGTCGTCGTGCTGACCCGGTGCGAGGCTGGTGCAACCGAAAAAGTTTAACCAAAGAATAGAGGATATTAAAATGAGCAAAGATACCAACGGCATCAAGGAAGCCACCCAAAATATCGCCGACGATACCCGCGAACTTCTCGCCGCCACCGCCGATGTCGCCGAAGAAAAAGTTGTCGAGGCCCGCAATCGCCTCCTCGCCGCGCTCGACGCCGCCAAGGACACGTACATGGTCGTCCAAAAGAAGGCCATCAAGACGGCCAAGGCCACCGACAAAGCCATCCACGAAAAACCCTATCAAGCCATGGGTATTGCCTTTGGCCTGGGTGCGTTGGTCGGCTATCTCATCGCCCGTCGCAACAGCAAATAATCAATCTCGCGATTCATCGGGCCAGCCGCCCGGTGAATCATTCCGGCAAACAACCTCGCCCAGTAAATAATTATGGACTTTCTGGTAATAGACGACGACAAAACTTTTCGCGACGCCACCTGCCTTCTCATTGAGGAGGAAGGTCATTACGCCCAGCCCTCCGCCACCGGCGAAGCTGGTCTGGCCAACCTGAAAGAAGACAAATTTGACGCCGTGCTGCTTGATGTGAATCTTGGCCGCGAGAAAGGTCTCGACGTCCTCGATCAAATCCTCAAGCAGTATCCGAACCTTCCCGTGGTCATGTTCACCGCGCAAGGGACCGTCAAGACCGCCGTCGAAGCCATGCGCCGCGGGGCCATGGACTTTTTGGAGAAGCCTTTCACTCGCGAGCAGATGCACACCGTCCTCGCCCGCTTGCAGCGCTTCAACCAGATGAGCCAGAACATCGAGCGCCTCGAACAGGAAGTGAAGGAAACGCGCTCGCAAAATCCCGAACTGCTGCTCGACTTTGCCACGCCCGTCATGCGGGACATCATGGGCGTCCTGGTCCGCGCCGCGAAAACCCCCGCGTCCATCCTCATCACCGGCGAAAGCGGCACGGGCAAAAGCGTCCTCGCCCGCGCCGTTCATGAGCAAAGCCACCTTGCCGACAAACCTTTCGTCACCGTGAGTTGTCCGAGCCTTTCCAAGGAACTTCTCGAGAGTGAACTTTTCGGCCACGTCAAAGGCTCCTTCACCGGCGCTATCAAGGATCATTGGGGCAAGGTGAAAGCCGCCGCCGGCGGAACGCTGTTCCTCGACGAAATCGGCGACCTGCCCTTGGAAATCCAACCAAAACTTTTGCGCCTCCTCCAGGAACGGGAATACGAGCGCCTCGGTGAAAACGTCACCCGCCAGGCCGACCTCCGCATCATCGCTGCGACGAATCGCGATTTGAAAAAACGCATGGCCGAGGGACTTTTTCGCGAAGACCTTTATTTTCGCCTTAACGTGATCATGGTGGACATGCCGCCGCTCCGCGCCCGCCACGGAGATTTGCTCCGCCTCGCCAATCATTATCTCAAACATTTCTCCGCCCAATGCGGACGTCCCGTGCCCGAGTTCTCCGAAGCCGCCACTAGCCGCATGCTCGGTTATTCCTGGCCCGGCAACCTCCGCGAATTGCGCAACGCCATCGAACGCGCCGTCATTCTCGCCAAGGATAATAAAGTGGACGCCGAAGATCTGCCTGGCGATCTCAACGGCACCTCGCACAACGGCGAAGAAACTTTGCAGCCCGGCGCGCTGGTTTCTCTCGAACAACTCGAGGAACTCCACGTCCGCCGCGTTCTCGAGCGCACGTCCACCGTCACCGAAGCCGCGCACGTTTTGGGAATTGACCAGGCCACGATCTATCGCAAGCGCAAAAAAATGGGCTTGGGTTGATTCCACTCAAATTGATTTCACCGCCAAGAATTATTTGAATGAAAACCGTCCTTCTCGTAGAAGACAGTCCGGACGATGCCTTCATGATGGAGAAGGCTTGCCAAAGCGCCGAGATTCCCCATGAACTTGTTCACCTCACGGACGGCGCCGAGGCCATTGAATATCTTTCCGGCAAGGGCGATTACGGCGACCGCCTCAAACATCGTTTGCCCGACCTCATCTTCCTCGACATCCGTATGCCCCGCGTCGGTGGACATGAAGTGCTCGAATGGGTGCGCCAGCAACCCAGCTTTCAGAGCCTGCCCGTGATCATGCTCACCAACTCCGATCATCCCAAGGACATTCACCGCGCCTACGAACTCGGCGTCACCTCCTACCTCCTCAAGACCGGCGACCCCGTCGAACTCATCATGGGCGTCCGCGTCATCCTCAAATACTGGCTCTGCCTGAACATCGTCCCCTAATTCTTTTCGAGGGGAGGGCGAAGCGTACTCGCGAGCCCAATTTAAATAGCCCTCACAACTTCGTTTTCTATCAATGCACCAACCGATAAAAGAAACTTGTTCCTCGTGTTATCAGCACCGTCGCGCGAAACACCACCCCATCATTCGGAATGGTCCCGACGACATTCACCCATTGCCCGGGCGTTAAATCCAAATTCTCCTGTAATTGCCAGCCGCTGAACGCCACCGGCCACGTGATATTCAGTGAATTTCCAACTCGTGTGACCGAAAGCGTCGGCGCCGCCACGCCCGACACCGTCGGCGTGCCATCGCTCCCAAAACTCACGCTCGTCCCATCGCTCAATTTCAACACGCCATTCGTGTAACTCATCCCCGAAACCGTCTCCGAAAAAACCGTCACCAATTCCATTGGCGCGGTCGAACTCGCAAACTGTAATTGCATCAGCGTCCCGATCAAGTCGCCGCCCAAGTCATGATCTTCACCGTACGAAACATTCACTCCCGCTGGATACAACGTCGAAATATGCAACGCCCCAATCTGGTTCCCGTAAGTGGTGTTCTGCACCGCGTTCGTCAACCCGATATGAAATTGCGCGCTCAACGCGTCCGTGTCATGCCGGCGGCGATGCAGATCGCGCACAATTAAAGTCCCGGGCCGCAGATGCACCACTTCGCGGATGAGATAATCCAGCGGATTCGCCGGGTCTACGATGCCATCGTCATACCGGTTAGTCGGCCACGAAGATTCAAAACGCATCACCATCGCCGAATAAATTCCATTGTCGCCCAGGAAAGTATTTTGGTTATTGCGGCTCAATGCCGGTTCCTGGCCCAATCCATTCACCAGGTAAGTTGAAAACGCCGGCGTCCCCAATTCACCGTCGTCATTAAAATTATCCGGCGCGGCGTATGCCGCCGGAGCCACCAGCACATTCGTCCCGTGATACAGCCGCACATCACCGTCGTCCGCTCCGTAATGATCTCCCGCGTAACTCATGTTCTCCGTCGAAACAAAATACCCCTGTGGGTCTGTGAGCGACGAACGCGAAAAAAATCTTCCCGTGCCCGTGTTGAAATACGAAAGCGGCAACGCGCCCAGTGCCGGAGGCGTCGCGTTCGTCGCAAAAATCATTTCGTAAAACGCATCGCTCGAATGATTTTGCTCCGCTCCGAAATCCTGCGTCGGATTCGCGTTCATGTTCGAGTAGATCAGCGAGGCAAACGCCCCTTGGGTGGTGGTCGTCGAAAGCACCGCCAGCATCGAAGGCGAAGTTTTGTGATCATAATCGCTCGTGAACGCGCCATACGAACGTGTTTGGCTATAATCCGGCGCGGTCATATAAAGCATCCCGCGCGGGAGTGATTGCAGCCAATCGAAATCCGCTCCCCAATCTTCACCCACTTCGCGAAGCGCAGTATTGACCAGCGATTCTTCCAGCACTGTATAAGGCCCGTAATTTCCCCCTTCCGGCCAGTCGCCGCCTGCCGTGCGATCATTGAGCACCGGCACTTCGTTGGTTAATTTCGCGCGCAATATCCCAAGCAGATAATCGTCCGTCGGATTGTCCCCCGCCGTCGCCAGCGCCGTCAGCGTCAGTCCCTGCAAATTTCCGCTGTAATAATTATCCGTCGGCGTGGAGACATCGAATCCCGGCCCCGGACTTCCGTTCGTCACATTGTCGGGAAAGCCCGGTGTGTTGTACCAGTTCAGCCAATTCGTCGCCACGTTCACGAGCAATGAACGCTCCGCTGGTGTGAATTGGTCATACATCCAATCATACGCCAGCATCATTTCCGCAAGGTCGTAACGGATGTTATAACCGTCGTCCCCGTCGAAGTTGCGCAACCCGTTCGCATAACCCATCGCCATGTTCGTCGTCAGCGTATGCGCCGCGCCCGCCGCCATCGCCGCCATCGCCGGGTCATCTACTTTGTGCAACTGATACGCCAGCGCGAGCGTCGGGATATAACCTTCGGGATTATAAACCTGGTCCTCGAACTCCACCGAAAGCACATCGGGAAATTCCTGAAGTCCCGCCAGGAAAAAATTCAAACCCGCCTCATAACGCTGCCGCGCAAAATCCGTCGAGGGCCGGGCTTGAATCGTCGCCAACCGCGCTGGGCTTAAATAAATCCGGGGATGCGGCATCGCTGCAATCGTGCTCGCCGCCACCGGCGTTGGCGGTTTCACAACGCTCAGATTCGGAATGGAAATATTCGTCACCGGCACATGGCTGCCATCAAAAGCGCGAATCTCCAGCGTGCCGCTCCCCGCCGGAATGGCCGCCACCGAAAACATCGGCTTGAAAAACGGAATCGGCGACCCATACGCATGCGCCTCCTCCGCCAACCCCGTTCCGCTCGGATCAATCAGCGGCAACGGCGTCCCATTCCAATAAGCTTCGATCTCGCGAATGTTCGAGTTGTACGGAATCGCAATCGCCGGTTGCACAAAATTCATCAGCCGCGGCACTTGCGCATTCGGCACACCCACGCTGAACAACGGCGTCAACGCGCCCGGACTCGCCTGCGCATCGCTCACCACCGGCGTAATAAATTCCGTCGGCGTCGTTCCGCCCGAACCGGTCAGTCCATCTGTAAACTGGCTCGGCGGAACGGGTGCCGTCACCATGATCGTCACCGGCGCTGAGGTGGAACTTCCCCCATCATTGTCCGTCGCCACAGCCGTCAACGTATGCGAACCAACCGCAAGATTCGTCACCGAGACTGAGTAAGGCTCATTATCCGCTTCGCCAATCAATCCACCATCCGCAAAAAATTCCACACTCACCACCGTGCCATCCGAATCGCCTGCCAATGCCGCCACGGTCACCTCCGCCGCTTGCGCAAAAATTTGTCCGGCACCCGGCGACGTCAAATTCACCGTCGGCAACTGGTTCGGCAAACCCACGTTCACCGTTGCCGTTCCAGTAATCGCTCCCGCCTGCGCCCGCACTTGAAACGGCCCGCCCGCCGTCGTGCCCGCCGAAAATAATCCCGTCGCATCTATCGTCCCGCCGCCTGTCACCGACCACGCGATGGTCTGTTGCGATGCCAAAGCATTCCCAAATTGATCTTCCTCCACCGCTGTAAATTGTCGCGTCGTGTTGGTCACCACTTTGGCCGACGCCGGCGAAACTGCGACTTGCGAATAAACTCCGTTCACCACCACCGCGACCGAACTCGTCGCCGTCAATCCCACCGCATTCTGCGCCACCACCTGCAACGTATAATTTCCCGCCGCGCTATAAACCGCCGTCGAATTCTTCGCCGCGTTATTTCCATTCGGCAAAAATGTCGGCGATGCCGCGACCGCCGGTTCCGAAGCCGCCGACCACGTGTAAGTCAAATTCGTTTCGCCATGCGAATCGCTTCCCAACACCGAAAGATTATTTGAAACGCCGCTCGCCACCGGATTAGGCGTGGCCGAAGCCGCCGTTGCAATTCCCGGCGGCACTCCCGGCACATACGAAATCGTCAACTTCGGCCGGTACGCCGGATTATTCGTGTACCAAGATGCGAACATCCGCACGTACACATTCGTATTTTCATTCACCAGCAGCACGCCTTGATCCGACGCCGCGCTCACCGCCCACGTTTGCACCACCGCCGGGTCCAGCGCGACCGTCATCACGTCCGCGCCGTTGCCCGCGAAATTAGTCAGCGTAAAACTTTTTCCCGCCACAATATCCGTTCCCATTCCAAACGCCCCCGGCACCGCCCAATCCGCATTCGTATCCCGATGCACAAATCCAACTCCATTCTGCAAACCTGCCGATGCCGCGCTCCAAGGCGCCAGCACGTAATACCCATTCAACGACGGCACCGTGGAATAATTCTCGAACGTCATCTGCAACGTCGCCGACTGCACACTCGCGCCCGGCGGCAAATTCAAACTATCGAACCGCAATAACACCCGCGTCTCATAATCATGATCCAGTTGCGGATCGCCGACGACATACGGCGATATGATCAACAACTCCCCGTCACTGAACGCATCATGATATTCCGTCGAACCATTGCCGCCCGTATCCACCGCGTCCTGCGTAGAAATCCCTACCTCCGATGTATTCGTATAACCATTCACTCCATCCTGAAACGTATTCGTCACCTGCGCCCGAGCCAGCGGTAGCCAAAAAAACATCGCCAGCGCCGACACTCGCGCAACCCGCCTGCTCCAGCCAGCCCAAGTCTTACCCGAGCAATAGATAAAATGGTTCATAGAATTAGGATTTCCTGTTGATCGCCTGCCAAATAAGTTCATCACAGATATATACGTCCGTCCCCAAAATCAAGACGCATCGGATTGCCCCCTTGGTTTTCGCAAAGTAATAAAAAATCCGCCGGACAGTTATATAAACCATCCGGCGGCATTTATCTGACCCGCCTCCCATAAATTAACCCTGCTCCGCCAACTCTTTTTACACCCGCCACCCCTGCCGGATGGCCCGTCCAATCCATGCGTTCAACTCGGGAATATTCGCCACCTTCATGTTCGCGGCGTCCCACTCTACTTTGCGACCGCGTCCCGCGTGCTGCGCCAGATTTCCCAAAAGCGAAAACTCCGTCAGCCGCGCGCCATATTCAAAAGGCGCCGAAGTGTCCGCGCGTCCTGCCAGGCATGTGTTGATGAAGTCTGAAAAAATATCCTTGGGTCGCGGCAAGGTTTTTGCCACCGCTGCGGCGGACTGCATTTTTTCCATCGGGACGATGTGCATCCGGTCGCCGTACGGCCCTGTATAAATGACCCCCTTCTCGCCAACGTACAATGTCCCGTCCGTATCGAATTGCTCATCGGGATATTGCTTCTGCAATTCAGCCAGCAGCGGCGGAATATTTCGCGCGCTTCCCTTCGCGGCTTTGTTCGAGCCCTGCGGCATCGCCGTGGTCGTCTGGTTCAGCCCTTCATACCAATAAACTTTCACCGCCGCCATGTCGCCGCGCGCCGGGCAATCCCACCGGATGCGGCTGCCCAGCGGATAACGCTCATCGCTTCCGCCGCGCACCTCCTCCATTTCGATGCTCAGCGGATGCTCCAATTTTAACGCCCAAAAAACGCCATCCAATATATGGCAACCCATGTTGCCAATGGAGCCGTTCCCGAAATCGTACCACCCGTGCCACTCATGCGGATGCAAGTCGGAATGAAAATCCCGGTACGGCGCCGGCCCGATCCATGCGTCCCAGTGCATCCCCGCCGGCACCGGCAAGATTGGTGGTCGCGGCCCCACCCCGCCGTTCGCGCGGTCCGTCCAGCTATGCGTCTCGGTCACTTGTCCGATGGCTCCCGACCAAATGTATTCGCACAAACGGCGATAACCCTCCATGCAATGCCCCTGATTGCCCATCTGCGTGGCCAGCTTGGGATTATCTTTCGCAAGCAGGCGAAGTCTGCGCGCATCCGCGATGTCATGGCACAATGGTTTTTCGCAATAAACATTTTTGCCAGTTTGAAGCGCGATGGTTGTGGCGGTCGCATGATGATGATTGGGCGCGGTGATAAAAACCGCATCCACATTCTTGCCAATCTTATCGAACATCTCGCGATAGTCGGTAAAGAACTGCGACTTCTCCGGGTCGAGATTGTTTTTCTTCAACCACAACTTTACCAGCCGATGCTGCCGTTCGTCCGGGTCCACGAACGCATAGGGAACCTGATGCTTGCGCCCAATCACTTCCTCGATGTGCGCCGTCCCACGCCCGCCACAACCGATCTGCACGCAATTTAATTTATCCAGATGCGATGAAGCTTGCGCATTCACGCGTGGAAGAAATCGCGCGGTGGAAACTGCCGTTGCGGCAACCGCCGCGTGTTTGATGAACGAACGCCGGTTAAGAGAATTTTTCATGTGGCTTTTATTTTAATTTGGTTTCAGAAAATTTATTGCTTCACTCACGGTTGTTTTAATTTCAAATGAAAGAAGAGATTATTTCCCGCCGGAGTGATCGTCGTTTGATTCGTGCTGTTTTGATTGACGACCGTATTCGTTATCGGTGTCCAAACGACGGGTGGCGTTAGATTCGTAGTGGACTCCATGATGAATGCGGCGTCTGGTGTCGGCCACGCCAGATTGATCGTTCCATTCGCGCCCGGCGTGGGAATCAACTTCAACGGCAGCGTCGGCGGCGCCGCCGGATTGCCATAAACCTCGAATTCCGCGAGCGTATATCCCGTGCCGCCGCCGCTCTGTATTCCTTGCATCCGCACATAACGCCCCGCCGTCGCGAGTGTGATATGATCCGTGCCGCCCAAACCGCTCGACGTTTCATAAACATTCGTCCAATTCATCGCGTCGCCGGAAATCTGGATATTATACGATTGCCCGTAAGTCGTCCCCCAAACCAATTTCACTCCCGTCAGATTTTGCACCGTCCCCAGGTCAACATAAATCCATTCATTCGCCGTTTTCGCGGAAGTCCACGCCGTGCCGCGAACACCATCCACCGCATTGCTGCCCGCGCCGCCTCCGCCCGCTGACGAAACGGTCACGGGCTGATTCAACGCAAAATTCGTCTGCCCCAAAGTAATCGCAATGCTCGTGCTCACGCCTGCGTTCAGTTGAATCACTCGCGCTTCCGGTCCCAGCGGCGATGAATCAATCGCGCCGCCGCTGACGCTCATCGAACCAATCCCGCTGCGTTCAATCAGCGTGAGGCTTTGGTCAATGTCCGATAGCAGCGTGCAATTCACCGTGCCGGCATTCATATTCCAGGCGAGGTTTTGCACCGTCACGCGATTGCGCCCTTTCACGCCGGAGATCGCACCTTGATCAAGGGTTTGTGGCAACGCGGGTAATAACTCAAGAACGCCCGGGCTCGATGCGATGAGCATTTCCATCATAATATCCGGCATGGTATTGCAAGTGTCCGTGCAAAACGGCGCGCCGTGGCTCGTGTAATGCGAGGTCGCCAGCGTGTTGAAATAAAAACCCTGTTGCAGCAGGAAAAGAATTTTGCGATTCACCGCCAGCGCGTCCTTCAACCCCGCCGCGATCAGCGCGCTATGAATCCAGCCGTGGCCCGCGTTCTCATAATTGAACGCATCTTTTTTCGCCAGCGTGATCACCGCCGCTTTGAACCAGGCCGGTGTTTTTTCGGGCGTGATTTCGGCGTAAGGCCACACCGTGAGCAGGTGGCTCGAATGCCGGTGATTATAATTATCCGCGAGTCCCGGCCAGTCCCATTCCTGCAACGCGCCATCGGAGTTGATTAGGTACGGCGGAATTTTATCCAGGATGGCCGACCATCGCTCCACACCCTGCCCCGTGCCTTGTTCGAGTCCCAGCAAATTGCAGGTCTGAATCAACGCGGACAAAGCGAACTTCGCGCCTGAAATATCAAACGTGGAATTGTTCACCAGCGAAATGCCCAATCCCGCCGGCTGGTTCTCCGGCGAAACTGAACCCGCAAAAATATAATTTCCATTCGTATCCGTCAGCGTGAGAAAATCCTCGTAAAAATTCCCCATCGGTTGCAACAGCGGGTAAAGTGTGTTCGCAAGAAAATTGGTGTCACCGGTGACGAGATAATGTTCCCAAAATGGATATAGCAGCCACGGCACTTCGCCGGTCGCATATTGATACGGATAAAATGTGCTGATGGAACCCTTGAGCCCATTTGTGCCGGGTGTATTGCCCGAAGAAATCAGGCCTCGGCAGCCCAAAAGTTTCGCCGCATTCGTCTTGAAATCATTCGCCCAATCTTCATTGATCGCAAAATAACCGGCCATCGCTTCCGGCAGATCGCCAATATTGCCGCCGCCGATTTGCAGGTTCAAATTCGCATCCATGTTGTAGGCGAAAAATCCCGTGTCGTTCACGTCCCCAGTCCAAATGCCGTACAAATCCGGCGGTGTATTTGAACTGCTGCTCGCGAGGTAATAATAACGGCCCGCATCAAACACTCGTTCCCAAAGCGCCTTGACCGCCGTGGATGAATTCGTCTGCATCGCCAGTAAAGTTTCATTCGCGCGCGCGCGGTCGGCGGTGGCCGCGTTCAGGTTGATTTTGACGCGATCAAAAATGGCTTGATGCACCGCGACATGATTCGACAGGAGCGAATTATAATCTGAAGGCAGCGCGGCCAGTTGATTTTGCAAAAGTTGCTGGCTCCATTGAAGCACCGCGTTGGTATAATATTTTGCGGTGCGCGAAAGCAGCAAAACGGAGTTCGCATTGCTGACGTTCAAAACCGTTCCATTGACCGACGCCTCGCCACCGGAAACGACCACACGCATCACACCTTCATACCCTGCCCCGCCAGTGTTTGCCGGATAGAGCACGCGCATATTGAGAAAGCCGGTGCTCGCGAGATTTGTGAAAACCATTCCTGACGGCAGGTGCATGCCCGGATCGGTCGCAAGTTGCAGCGAGCATGTCAGCGTGCCCGTGGTCGGCGCCGTGAGATATTGCACAACGACATTATCGGGCCGCGAAACGAAACTCCGCCGCAACCAGTCACCGCCCGCATCGCTCCAATTCACCGACACTTCACCGGTTTCAAAATTGCAACTGCGCGAATAATTGCTCACCACGCCGTTCGTCGGAATATTGATCAGCAATTCGAAACCCGGATGCCGATTATTTTCGCCGCCAGCCATCGCTTTCGGCGCGGATTGCGCAAGATTGTCCGCGTCCGAATAATCCCCGGCGACACAATCGCTTTTGATCGTCGCCAGGTTCGCCGCGCTGACTTGCAAAAACGAACGAAGTAAACTGTTCGTACTCGCCGCCAGGCAAAATCCGCGGTCTTCAAAAATAATCGCGTCACTAAGCGGATTGCCAAAAACCATGATGCCCATTTGTCCATTGCCCGAGAGCATGGCATTGCGCCAGTCGCTATACGTGAGCGGATAAATGTAAGAAAGGCCGGTTCGTTGCGGATTAAAGTCCGACGCCACACCGACGGTGATCGTCGCGACTTGGCTTGTCGCGGAGCCAAGCGCATTCGTCACGATCAACCGATAATCCGCCGCGTCAGCCACGGAGAGCGACGCAATATTTAAAATGTTCGTTTGCGAACCCGAGATATTACCGACGTCAGTCAGGTTCGCGAATGTTCCGTTCGTTCCCTTCTGCCATTGATAAACCAGTGGAAGCGCACCTGAAACCACCGCCGTTAATTGCGCCGCGCTTCCCACGTTCAAACTTTGCGAAACCGGTTGCTGATTAATGCCCGGCCCCAGCAAAGGCGGCGGGCCAAACGGCTGCACCGTGATCGTCCCCGAACCGCCCGCCATAAAATTGCTCGGGAAACTCACCAATAATTCGGAATAATTATGCGTTCCCGCATTCAGCAGAACGCCGTCGATATTCACCGCCGTGAAAATACAATTTTGATGCAGCATCATTACACCGCCATTGGTGAGCGTAAGTGTCCCCGCGCTATTCAAGTCATAACCCGGTTCTAAAATTGCGCCCGCTAGATTGGGAAATGCCGTTTGTGCCGTCGTCGCGCCGGGAACCGGCGAGGTCGCTTGCGGCATGTCATTCGTGTAACCCGTATAACCGGGATCCACGATGACGCTGTTTGTTCCCAGCGAACCCGGCGCCGCGCCTTGCAACCATCCGCATTGAATAATCCATTGCCCGGAAAAAGTATTCGACGAGTTGGAAATGATCTGCGGCGTCGAGATTTCGTCATTGATCAAAACCAGGTTCGCCGAACCACTCAATATCCCGGCGATATTCCATTGCCGGTTTCCCGAGTCCGTCTGGAATCCCCCGCCCGCGCCGCCTGCCGCGTCTGAAATATACGATTGGTGCGTAACCAGGATCGTCCCATTGATGACGAACGGCAAAGGTTCGCTCTCGCCTGCGTTGATAAGGCCGCCGTTGAGAATCAACCCCGGATTGCCATTCACGCCGGGAAAATTCAATACAGCGCCACTGTTGCCGCTCTTTTCGCGCAACTCGCAATTCACATCCAGCGTAAGCGAATCACCGGGAAAAGTAGACGACGCGCCGGACGGATTTCGCACGCGCGTGTTGTTCGCCGCGTTGCCAAGCCCAACGCCATTCGCGATCATGGCATAATTATTTCCCGCGACCGGAGCAAGCATCGGCCCCGAAATCACTCCGGCAATATTTGTCTGCCAGATGGCCGGTGTACTCCAATTCTGTCCCGACGCCTCGACCGTTGTGGTGGTCAGATTTGCGCTCCACGCTGCTGGAACGACAATAGCCAGGCCGGCTAAAAAAACTGCGGCGCGCAGGTTCGAATTCATCTTTCTAATATTTGGTTACTCAATCGAAAAAACGGGGCGCCAGCCGCCAAGCCGGCGCCCCTGCTCCATCTTCACTAAAAATTACGGCGAAGTGATTGAGTAGAACCGCTGTCTATCACTGCTGCTGTAAGGCACGACGATGTTGAAGTTGCCGCTCGCGTCGAACGCGCTGTTGGTCACCACGGACCAATTCATTTGCGGCAGGGTGATGTTCGTCGAGGTCAACACATGATAACTGCCCGTCGGCACGCCACTGTTGCCGGAGAGCGTGAGTTGATTTCCGCTCAACACCGAGCCTGTGATGCGCGCGGACTGCGCCGTGGCTGCCGGTCCCGTGAGCACGGTGATGCCGCCCGAACCGGTGTTGATGCTGGAACCGGTTTGCAACGGCCACGTCGCTGGGAAGCTCGCCGGGAACGAATGATTCAACTGGGCAAACGAATAAGTGCCCGGTGAAACATTCACGCCGTTCACTGTCAAGGTATGGAACGTGTCGTTCTGATGCAGGAACATCGCGCCGTTCAGCACCAATCCCGCCGACGTATCATTGATATTGTAACTCGTCTCCAATGCGCCCGTTGGCCCGACCGTGATCGAATTGGTGCCAAGCGAATTCGCGCCGCCGCCGAGCAACGCGCCCTGTTGCACATTCCATTGGCCGGTGTAAGTGTTCGCCGCGCCGCCGATCTTCAGCGCGCTCATAAAGTTAGTATCGCCTTCGTTGTAAGTGATGACCCCGCCGCCCGTGAGCTTGGAATCAACCTCGAACGGCCGCGGTCCCGGCGCGGCACTCACCGCGGTCACGAGTTGCAAGCCGTTGAACGCGCCTTGCGAATTCGGCCCCGCATAATCCGGCGAGGTCGCATTCGTATTGGCGGTGAAGGTGAACGTGATCGTGCCGCCGCCACCAACGACGATGTTCGAGAACACGACATAATCCGCTCCGAGAATGAACTCGTTCGACGTGAACGATGCCGCGCGATTGCTCGTGCTCAAGGTCATCGTCGCGGTCAAATCACTCGACACGGTGAAGATCGTTCCCCAATCGTTTTGCTGGCCGACGTCGCCGCCCGCGCCGCCTCCGTTATTGCCGTAGAGATACAAGTTGTAAGTCCCGGCGGGAACATTATTCAACGTGCTCGTGATCGTGTTGATCACCGTGTCCGGCACCGAAGTGTTATCAATGAATAAATAGTTGCCTTCGAGTGCGTCAGGTGTGTTCGGCGTTGAGCGCGCGGAATTATCGAACGGCCCGTAACCCCCATAAACATTTCCTTCCTGATAGAGACCAGTGTTCAAGCTGAGCGTGACCGACGACGTCGTCACGCCATCCGAATTCGTCGCCAGATCAGTCGTGCCGTTGCCGGAAGTTTGAACGATCGGATTCCAATTTGTGTTGTTCGGCGAATCGGGAAATGCGCCGAGACCCGCGTAATTGGTTCCGCCGATGCCGCCCGGCACATCGAAGTTCAACACCAAACCCGGCGGCGAATTCGTATCCGTATAAATCGTGACATCGCCCGTGACATCCATCTGTCCCGTAATCGTCGCCAGGCCGTCTGCCCCATTGTCGAGCGATGCGCCGTTGAGTTGAAGATCAGCGAACGCAATACTTCGCGCACCGATATGCTCGAGCAGCAAGCTCGCGCCTGAATCCACGATAAGTTGGTTGCCGGGGAATGATGTGTTCGCGGAGACCGCCGGTGTGCGCAACGTCGCGCCCGCAAGAATTTCATACGTGCTGCCGGGTTCGGCAAATTCTGAAACCGACGCCGGGTTGCCGTCGCTCCAATTCACGCCCGTTTCCCAATCCTGCCCCGCCGTTTCGACCACCGACATCGTGATCGTCGTCGCTGAACTCGGCGCGAGCAAACTCAGCGTTGCTCCCGCACTCGCCGTTGAGCCGGCCAGATTTTCCGCCACCAACGCGTAAGTTCCCGCGTTCCCTGCACTCACGCTTGAAATGGTGAGTGAAGTAGTTTTTGTTCCGCTGAAGGTGCTGTTGTCGTTGAGCATCGCCGCGACTCCACTCATGTTCGTGAACCACCATTGATACGAAGTCGCGCCCACCACCGCAGTGGTAAATTGCGCCGACTGGCCTGGGTAAAGCGAGAGGCTGGCGGGAGTTGGCTGTTGCGTGAATTGCGGCAGCAGAGTTGTGAGAATGGTCAAACTGCCCGTGCCGGTATTCGTGCCCGTCGTTGAACCGAGTTGCAACGTCCAGTTTGCCGGGAAATTCGTCGGATACAAACTCCTCAGCTGTGCGAATGTATAAACACCTGCCGGAACATTCAGCCCATTAATGCTGGCGGCCAAAAATGTGTCGTCAGTATAAAGATACATTTGCCCACTGAGCGCCAGCGTGCCTTTGGGATTGTTGATATTGTAAGTCGTCTCCAGCGCGCCGGATGAAGCGACCGTAATGGTGTTCGTGCCGAGCGAACCGGGCGTATTCCCGAGCAATGTTCCCTGCAAAACATTCCATTGGCCGGAAAATGTATTGCTCGCACCGGACACGATGAGGTCATTGCTCGAAACATTTTGTGTCGAGAGATACCCGTAAGTGATCGTGCCAGCGCCGGTAAGTTGGGCGTTGATTTGGATGCTGCGCACTGCCCCATTGGCGCCGCTGTCCGCGTAGATCGCCGAGTTGGCGAGCACTTCAATCTTGCCATTAAGCGTGACCTTGCTGGACGTGCCGTTGTCGAGCTGTCCGCCGTTCAGTTGCAAATCCGGGAACGTCACGCTGCCGCCTTCGACATAAGCCAGGCCAAGATTTGTCATCATCGTCGCGCCCGATTGTTTCAGGCGAAGTTCGCCCGTAGTCGCATTCGTCGCAAACGCCGCGAGGTTGCCGTCAATCAAAACGCCATCGCCTTCGATAACCAGCACATTGCCCGGAAACACCGCATTCGTGCTGGCCGGGGTGCGCTCCAAAGTTCCCGGCGCAATTTCGTAGGTGCTGCCCGGCTCGGAAAACGCCGAGAGCGAAGCGGGATTATTATCGCTCCAATTTGTTGCGGTATTCCAATCCGTGCCGGACGCTTCAAAACCAAGTGTAAAAATGGTCTGCGCCGGATTCGGCATGGTAACTGACAACATCGCTGGCACCGCGCTCGTATAGGACATGCCGCCGCTGTGAGTGACCAGAGTCACATTGTAAGTTTGTCCGGCATCGGCGACCGCGAGATTGGAAATCGTCAAGTCCGGTGTCGTCGAACCGGAAATAAATCCGATGCTGTTTTGCCCGTCGGTCACATTCGCTCCATTAATCTGCCATGTGTAAGTGATGGGGTCCGATCCGCCAACAATCGAACTGAATTGTGCCGATTGACCGGGATAAATTGGCGAAGGCGTTATCAGCGCGACACTGTTTGTCGGCGGAAAGCTAAGCGTTCCCGCCGCGCCGTTGAACAACCCTTGCAGTTGTGCGGACGTAAGCGCCTGGTTGAATACCGCCACTTCGTCAATCGCGCCGATGAACGCGCGCGCGCCATTTGCCCCGCCGCTGTCGTCACCGATCAACGTCGTGCCCGAGAACGGAACCACCACATGATTGAAAACATGCGTACTCGAAAGAATGCCGCTGGTGTTGAACATGCTGATGGTCGCGTTCGTCGGCGTAACCACGAGCGCAACGAGCGACCACTGACTCACCGGCGGTTGCAAACCTGAATCCCAACTCGTCGTCCCCGCATCGTTGTTCCAGGTATAGCCCAGCGTTGAGTTGCCGCTGGTGCTGATGTTCAATCCATTCACATCGCTGCCGCTGCCGCGATTGAAGATGATTCCCGATTGATTATCCTGCGATGACGTCGGAAAGATCCACGCGGTGAGTGTCACGGTATTGGTATTCAGGTTCCAAGGCGAATTCACCGTGACATGTGACGCACCGATGAACGCGAAAAACTCTGCCGCAAAATTCGACGCCGAAAATCCCGTCAAGCCATCGGGAACCGGGCGCGGCCCATTGATGCCATTGGCTCCGTTTTGTGCCTGCGGGCCATAGACGCCATTATCACCACCAGCGTAGTCCAGTGCAATTTCGGTTCCCACGGATGTATCGCCCGTATCGTCAAAGGCATAATAATGCAGCGGATGATCGGTAGCCGCGGCGGTCTGAAATGCGCCACTCGGCGTGACCAGCGACAGCGCGACGGGCAAGGTGTTCGTGGATTCATACGCACCGGGATTTACGTTCGTGATGACGCAGGAATAATTCGCCACGCTGGCCGAGGAGATGTTTGAAATGGTCAGCATACTCGTACCCGAACCGGAAATATTGCCGCCATCGGTTAACGGTGTTCCGTTGAATAACCATTTATAATGCAGATTGCCACCCGATGCGCCGACGTTGAAGACCGCGGTCGCGCCCGGAAAAAGTTGCTGCGGCTGCGGCTCAGCCAAAATGATCGGCGGCGACAAGGTGGCCGGAGCCACTCCCGTCACGGGATTCGTCAGGTCCAGGAAATTCGGATCTTCGTAAAGCGAATAGACGTATTGGCTGGTGTTCCCGCCGCCACCGGTGCCGAACACGAATTGCGTCAATGCCGCGCCAGAAGTGTTGCGGAAACCGATCGCATTGGTCGTGAAACTCGTCGGGGTGTTTCCACTGGCGGTGGCGATTTGCATGCGCGTGAGATTCGGCAGATCGGCGCCGTTGGTATTGGCGTCCTGCATGTAGATGACGAAGCTCTTGGCGGAATTATTGATGACGAACCAGATGTTATAAACGGTGTTCGTCAGCGGCGTGAAAACATTCACGCCATCGGCGGACATCTCCACGAATGCGCCGCTGTTGCGGATGGTGAGGCCCGCGCGATTCGGCGCGTTGGCATTCAGTTCGATCATCTGATTCGCGCCCCCAGCATCGCCACTGACGACGTTCGCCAAATCCCAATTCACGTTGTTCGTGGCGAGATTGTCGCCCATGTCAAACTGCATGAAGAAGGTGGCGGTGGTGTTGGTGCTGGCGATTGCCACCGGCAGCGCCACATACGCCGCGCCGTCAACCGAAGTGGCCACCGCGGAATTCGTCGTGAGTGGCGTGCCGGAACCCGGCTGTCCGACGCCGAGCGATGGCGAATTGGAAACGATGATCGTGGATAGCGAACCCACGGCGTGCCAGATGCCATTTGAAGGGCCATCGGAAGTTTGGCTGGCGAGATTGCCGACGGTTGAATTCACGAAGTCGTCTATCTTGATGAACTGCGCCGAGGCGGATTGAACCAGGCCGGCAAGTCCGAGTGCAAGGACAGCGAAGCGAAGGAGTTTGGTTTTCATACGATAAAAAACGGATTGGAAACTGCGTGAATATTTTCTATTTGATGAAGCGACGGCCAAGTTTGTAAGCGGGCAGCAATACCGACAAAACCAGCAGCGCGAACGTCCCCGGCTCCGGCGTTGGGAGACCAGGATCCGTGAGGTTCGCGCCATTCGGATCTTCAAAAAGATCATAGAGCGTTTGCGGGTCGGTGTTGCCCACGGTTCCACCCTCGCCCATGTTGAATGCGACCAGCGGATTAGCCGTCGCGGTGCGGAATGTGAACGTGCTCACTCCGGTCGTGGATTGCAAAAGCGTTTGCGTCGTCACGTCGCCTCCCTGGAGATACGCCTGATACGTTCCCGCACTGTTGTTGACGACGAACCACAGACTGTAGATCGCGTCCGCCAGCGGAGTGTAAACGCTTGTGCCGTTGATCGAAATCTGCGCGAAGCTGCCGCCGTTGCGCAATGCCGGCAGGCGCGAACTGGTGGAATCGTAATTAAATTGCACTTGTGCGCTGCCCGACAAATCAGTCGGCGCGGATTGCTGGGTCAATTCAAAATTAAAATTGTTGCCGTTGCCGGTCGTGGTAACGCCGCTCAAACTAAACTGCATGAAAAACGTCGCCGCCGTGCTGCTGTGCGGAATCGCCACCGGCAATGCGTCGTAAGTCGGATTGACCAGTCCCGGATCGCCGATAACTGCCGTACCGCTGGAAACGGTGACGCCATTTCCGGTAGGGCTTTGCCAGCCGCCCTGCCCTGCCAACGGCCCGTCGGTGTAAGTGCTAAAATTATCCATCAACTGAAACTGGGCCGAGGCTGGTTGCGCCAGCAGCGCGGAACCGATGAGCAGACCGGCGTTAAACAGGTGTTTTGTTTTCATAGGGTTGTTGGAGGCTTGGGTTTTTGGTCGTGCGTTGGGTGAGATGAAATTTATTGAGAATCCATCGCTTTGACTTCGCCGGTGGTGGCATCAATCGCCCATTTTTTACCGCCGGGCGGGCGCGGAATACTGTCGAGACGTGTGCGGGCCAATTCGTTGAAACTCGAGGGCAACCGTCCTGTCTGTTGCACAAAAATACGAAGTTGCCGGGTGAGAAACGGATTTACTTCGCCATTGACCGAGTCATGCACGGCATTGTCCGCGCGAGCGGCAACACCTGGAACCAGCGGCGCATTTGCCGCAGCAGCGGCGGGTGAAGAAGCGTCTGTGGGCGTGATAGCGGTGGCATCGTCCGGCGGTTGCGGCGCCTGGGCTGAGGTTCCAGCTTTATGACAGCCCGCAACCAGCAACGCCGCCAAGACACAAATCAATAGCGCCAGATTGGATAGCATGAGGGATTTTATTTTTTCGTTAGCGCGCATGAAAAAATCGGCTCAATAATCGTCTGGACGCGAGTTGCTCAAATTGGTGGCAAAGGTCCAGGGAACCGCTTGCACGTGATCGTCCGCGAAGGTGACATCGCCCTTTTTGTTGTGGCGGCTGGTGAGAACGTCACCCGAACCCGCTTCAAAACGTCCGTCGTTCACGATCGTGCCGCCGACCTCGGAACATTCCACGCCGAGATGGCTTGCGAGGCTTGAGGTTTGCTCTTCGCCAAATTCAATCTTGCCCGAGGGATTCCGAATGTTGGTGGACTTGAACGGAATGAACGGAGACGTGCCGTGGATCGAGGCGATGCCAACACTGGTGCCGTTCTCCGGGCTGTAGCTGGTCAGTGTGTAACTGTAAAGGTAGGGAGTGGTTTGCTGAAGCCGCTCGGTGTCGTATTTGTCCAGCGGGCAACGGAATAAATTGCTGTTCACTCCGCCGATGTAACTTCCAATGGGGCTCTTGCTGACTGGATACGCCGCCAAGCTGGTACGCCAATAAATCCAATCATCAATACTGAAACCGAATTCAGCCCCCGAAGCGCAGGCGGGATAAACATCACCGTTGCTGTCGGCGTAAAGTTGCATACCGAGGCCAAGCTGCTTGAGATTGTTGAGACATTGGATTTGCGCCGCCTTGGCTTTGGCGCGCGCCAGTGCCGGCAATAACAATCCAGCCAGAATGGCGATGATGGCAATGACTACCAAAAGTTCAATGAGCGTGAATGCCCGAGTGGCCCGAACGCGCGAAGGGCGAACTAAATTTTTTTGAGAATGAGAAACCATAAAATTGAAATCGCCGGCTGACGACATGCTGGTGGCGCGTCGCCTGGTGACTGGGCTGCTTTGAGTCACGTTGTTGTGAGACATGGGTGTGCTGATGAAAGAAGCTTACGAAGTTGCGCGGCTCAAACGCATCCTCAGTTCTAATGATTTATCGAACTAGGCCGCGGAATGACTTTGAATTCCCTATCAGCGCGGGAAAACGAAAGATCGAGGAAGGAGGCCGGCGAAAATTATTTCAAAAATTTCAGCACTGCCTCGGTGCGCGAACGGACATGAAGTTTTTCGTAGATGTGCTTGAGATGCGTGTTCACGGTGGTGACGCTGATGGAAAAGTTTTCCGCGATTTCCTTGCTGGAATAACCCTTGGAAAGCTCCTGCAAAATTTCCATTTCACGCTGCGAAAGTTTTTCGTCCTTGAGCGGATCGCGCACGGGCTCGCGGAACGATTGCACCACGCGGCACGCGATCTGGCTGCTCATCGGCGCGCCGCCCGCCTTGACTTCCTGGATCGCGCGAAGGATGTCCGCCGGCTCGGCGCGCTTTAACAAATACCCGCTCGCCCCCGCTTTCAACGCGCCAAAAATCCGGTCGTTATCCTCATATACCGTAAGGATTAGGATGCGCACCGATGGGCAAATATCCTTTAGCCGCCGCGTGCAATCCACGCCGGACATGCTTGGCAAATGGATGTCCATGAGCACGACGTCGGGCAGAAGTTTCGGGATGATTTTCAACGCGTCTTCCGCGGAATCACAAAGTGAAGTGCAGGCATAACCGGGCGCTTCGTTCAAGTAGTTCGCGAGCTTCGTGCGAAAGCTGCGATTGTCTTCCACAATGGCAATGTTGATAGGCATAATTGGATTATGAAATCGGCAGCCAAATGCGGCAGGCGGTTCCCGACCCCAGCTGGCTTTCGCATTCAAAACGTCCACCGATTTTTTCCAAGCGCTTCCGCATGTTCAATAAACCGTCGCCCGGCGCGAGGACGGCGGCGTTCGCGAAGCCGCAACCGTTGTCTTCGAGCACGATGCTTAAAGTGTGTTCAGCCCAGCGAATCCGCAGCCACACTTCGGAAGCTTGCGCGTGTTTTGCGATGTTGTTGAGCGCTTCGCGAATGACCAGATAAAGGTTGTGGCGCACCTCGGAAGTCAGCGGCACTTCGGGCAAGGTCTCCTCCACATCGAGACGGCAGCGCACGGAAGTGTTGCGGAAAAATTCCTCGGCCACATGTCGCAGGTACGACGCCAGGCTTGGCAACGAATCATTCGCGGGATTCACCGCCCATACGATTTCGTCGAGCGACGAAACTAACTGCCGCGATTTCTCGGAGACTTCGCTCAACTGATAGCGCGTATTTTCCGGCACCAGTGAGTCGTGGCTTTTCACGGCGCTGAGAAAACGGATTTCCGTAAGCGTTGCGCCAAGGTCGTCGTGCAAATCCCGCGCGATGCGCGTGCGCTCTTCCTCGAGCGCATGCTGGCGTTCGGCGCGTTCGCGGCTTTTGATTTCAGACGTGAGTTGTTGCGAACGCTCCTCGACTTGCCGCCGCAAAAGCGTGATCCACACCATCGCCGCCAGCAATCCGAGCAATAACGCGCCCATCACTGTGAGCGCATGGCGCATCGTCCACCATGAAGGCCGCGCCAGCACGCGGATGCTCGCCGGCGAATTTAGCAAAAGCTCGAACGAATCAATTTCACGATTTGCCGAACGGTCGCCGCCCTGCCCCACATAAACGCCCGTCAAGCCAAGCAGGCTGCCCGGCAAAATATCCGGCAGCACGCCGTTTCGCTTTTCCAGCCGCGCGACGAAACTGCGATTGCCCGTTTGCAACTCTAAAATTTGTTCATTGCGGTCGGCGCTGATATTCAGCAGACGAGAAGTCACGGACACGAGCGTTGAATCGAAGAGCCCATTGAGCATGGCGTTGCCCGCCAGTTGCCGCGGTTCCGGCAAATCAGCCTGGCCGATAGTTTGCGCAAGCGCCTCGCGCAACACGGGAGACGCGCCGTTCATGTCCGGAAAACCGACGACTTCAACCTGATCGCCCGGCCGGAGATCAGCCGATTTTTGCGGCCTGAAGTGAAAACCATTCGTGCCGTCCATAACGAAAAATTCGCCGTGTTGCTCGCCTAAGACGAGTCCGCTAATACGCACGCGGCGCAAGGCATCCGCCCGCGCATCGAACAAACGCAAATCATAGGCGTGCTTGAGCGGGAGCGCGAAAGGCTGCGCAGGTGGCAATTCATCCACGGTGAAGGTGGTGTTGAAAAGCCGCAGACGCGGCAGGAGCATTTGATTTTTATCGCGATCGGGACTGCTCACACCGCGGACGCGCACCAATGCGCCTTCGACTGACTTGAAAGCATTGTCTTCGATATCGTGATATTGGATGTTCACTTTTCCACCGCGCGTCAGGAGCACGATGTTGTCCGTCTGTGGCGATATGACGATGCCGGGAATCTCGACGTATTTGGTGGCGACGGCGCCGTTGATAAGTTCATCCCATGTCGGGCGGACCGGTTCAGGCAGAATGCCCGGACCGAGATAACTCGCGTGGTGGATTTGGACATCGGGCGCAAAATCGGCGTGCGAAATACCTTCAATTTCCCAGTAATCACCAATCCGTGGAAATCCTGATGCCGTTGGTCCAACGTAAGAAACGTAAATGGACGAGGTTGAGTCCTGAATGAAAAAATCCCCGCCGACTCGCGCGGTGATGATGCCGCGGATTTTCACCGGATAGCCGCGTTGAGCTTCCTTGCGGCTCAGGCGCATCACCTGGACGGCGGTGGTGAGCAACGGCAAACCTTCGCCCTGGGCGTCCACGCTCGGAACTATTTTGCGATAAAAACTCGAATGAATAATCGCCCGGGCATTCGCGCGGTCCAGCCAGCCGAGAACTTCAATCTGATCGCCGGATGAAGGCTTGGGCTGCGAAGATTCTATCTCGACCTTGCCGGAGCTATCGGTGAGCGTAAAAATATTTTCTGCCGAATTGGTTGCCACCGTTCCGCTGAGATGAACAATGGCGCCGGAATTTTCGACTTCGTTCGTGCTGAGGATGGCTGCGATATTTTCGACGGGATGTTCATTCCAATGCGCGGGGTCCATTTCAAGAATGGAAATTTGGTCCGCGCCGGGAACGACGAATGACGCGACCATTTTGCCATCCACCGCATGCGCGCTTTGATATAGCCCTACGCACTTGATCCGGCTATGCGAGAGCAGATTCCACGGCAGCGCGCGGTCCTCCATCACCCGCACATAAACGGGCCCGGCAGCGGAAGAAAGTTCAATCCACGGCGACCGGCTCTGCCCGCGAACATGCGAAACCGCGCCCTCGATCTCAACCCACTGTCCTTCCTGTGCTTCATGGGATAACTGGCCGGAAAAAAATTGACCGGGTGCGGACACGGGCGCATCTCCGAGAATCGTGATATGCAAGGGCACGTCCTCGATGAATAGCCGCGAACCATCATCGGACTTCGACCAGAAGCGATAAAGCCCGGCTCGCGGCGCGGAAAAATAACCGGTGAACACCAATCCAACACCTGGATCCCGCGTGCGAACGCCAATATCGAAATTAGTCGCCACTCCGCTTTTAACCGCGGACAATCGCGCGAAAGGGGGTAACGATTCCCATTGGCCTTCGTAGCATTGATAATCCACACCGTGACTCAGTTTGGTGGTGTCATCGTGATTGGGCGGAGCGCGAAAAAGTTCATCGCTCGGCACCGGCTGTCGCGGCAAGCCAGGCCCTTCGACATCCACTTCAAGCGCGAAATCCCCGGTGTTGTTGAACCATTCAACCCGCACGGGGTGAAGACCGGCGGACAAAAATGTTTGACCAGTGCCTTCAAAGACCATGTGATTGCCGTCGTTATCAACGAGAGCGATGGAGCCCGCCTCGCCGCGTCCAGCCTCGCAACTACCTTCGATCAAAACATGCCGCCCCGGCTGCAATAATGCCTGCCCATGCCCGGATATTTTCAAGATGATGCAACCCGCACTGTCCTGAAAAACGATTTGGTCGCCCGCAGAACTTACCCACAACACAGTGCCTTCAAGGCGCACCGAGCAGCCTGAAATTTCCTCGCGCGCGGCGAGTTGGCGGAGTTGAACGGCGTCGGTCAGCAGCGTGGCGGCTGGAACAGTTTCGGGTTCGGCGTTCGCGATTGAAGCGATGAATAGAGACACCAAGCATGCCAAAAAGGCAATGGACTGGCTTCGATTTTTAGAAGCCCTCTCACTCCACCATTCACGGAGCCCGCGGATGAAGTCAGGAGTGTTCATGATGGAGGTTTAGTGAAGTTCAATTTGAATGTCCACAGGATTTTGAAATAGGCCGGAAAAAGTTCATTGCAGGAACCCGCTCGGTTTTGTTGAAAGCGACGTGGGGGAAACTGCGTAAAAACTCGTTCATCATTAGGCATTTCAGGAGGCTTTTAGCATCACCTATTCTGGTGATGCTTTCATTACCAGCTTAGGGGATGTGAAAACCGCTGTGTTCGGTTTAAGATTTTTAAACATAAATTAAGAAAAGCCCATTGCGCCACCTCAACCCATTCGTTTTCGGCGGAGCATCCATCCAAATCCCGGACTTTTTTGCAGAATGAAAATTTGCCGTTTTATAAATTGCCTGCTTTTTATTTTGGCGGGTGCAGGCTCCGCTTTCGGCGGCCCGGTGATCACTACCAACACGCTTCCTTCGAGCGCCTCGGACGTCGTCGGCAGCAGTGTCACTTTTACGGTTGCCTTGACCAATGCAAACGCAGCCGCCTTCCAGTGGCAGGTGATTCGTGCTGGCGCCACAAATAATATTCCCGGCGCTACCAATACGACGCTCACGCTTGCAAACCTGCAACTCACCGACACCGCCTCGTATCGCCTTCAGGCATCGAACAGTTCGGGAATCACCTTCAGCGCTGCCAGCGCGCTTACGATCAATCCCGCGCCGGCTCCCGCGAAAAATATAGTTACCTCCTTCGCCAGCCAGACCGGTCCCGGCGCGGCGAACACGAATTTTATTCCCACCTGGATTGTCCCGGCCAACAGTCTTATCGCCCGACAATCGCCCAACAGCGTCGGAACGGGTAATTTCAGCCAATACGGCGCGGGCATGGTTTCCTCGCTGACCGACGGCGCGTTCGGTTCGTTAAATTATTGGCCAAACGTGGGCGGCAGCAGTACGGAAGTAACTTGCGGCAGCGGCGCGGGACAGTTTGTTACTTATACTCTCGCTGGTTCGCCCACCGGATATGATCTGACTAACATCATTGTCTATGGCGGATGGGGGGATGCGGGGCGCGACGAACAGGCTTACACGATTTATTATTCCACGGTTGCCAATCCCACTACTTTTATTCCGCTGACCAGCGTGAGTTACAACCCATCGAATCCCAACGGCATTCAGTCCGCGACGCGAGTTACTTTTTCATCTTCGTCAGGTGCGGCGTTTGTTCAAAACGTCGCGGCCTTGAAATTTGATTTTACTTCTCCCGCTCCGGAAAATGGATTCTGCGGATATTCAGAGATTGATGTCTTCGGTTCGCCGACTGGCGCTCCACCCGTCGCCAATCCGCCCACCAGTTCGCCTTTGTCTCCAGTCGCTGCGGGCACATCGGTGACTTTTTCTGAAACAGCATCTGGCACCATCCCGCTTCAATATCAATGGCAAACCGATAATGGCAGCAGTCCATCCAGCTATTCAGATATATCGGGAGCCACCGGTTCAAATTTTGTGCTCAATACCTCCACGCTTGGAGGCTTCACTATGAACTTCCGTGTGCGAGTGACAGACGCAAACGGCACGACAACAAGTTCCGCGATTCCTCTGACCATCAACGGTACTAATACAATTACTTCTGCCACGACCGTCACGAATTTGCGCTGCGAACATCTGGCAAACCCGCTGGGCATTGATGTCACCAAACCTCGCTTGAGTTGGATCATGAATTCGTCGCAACGCGGAGATCTTCAAACTGCCTATCAAGTATTAGTTGCCAGTTCGTTGACAAATCTCACGCAAGGCCAAGGCGATGTCTGGAATAGCGGCAAAGTTCCGTCCAGCCAATCGGTACTCGTGGAATATGCCGGGCAGCCGCTGGCTTCGGGCCAAGTCTATTATTGGCAAGTGCGGATATGGGATGCCAGCGGTAATCCATCGGATTGGAGCGCGCCCGCGACATGGAGCATGGGGTTGCTCAATCCATCGGACTGGACAGCGAAATGGATTGGCATGACAACCGATCCCAATCTCACGCCCGCCGCGCCGAGCCCCATGTTGCGAAAAACTTTTGCGATCAACAAAACCGTGACTCGCGCTACCGCTTATATCTGCGGCCTGGGATATTATGAACTTCAACTCAATGGCGCGAAAGTAGGCGATCACATCATGGATCCTTCCTGGACGCGTTATGATTATCACGCGTATTACGTGACTTATGATGTCACCACTAATCTCATCTCAGGAACCAACGCCGTCGGTGTGCAATTAGCCAATGGCTTTTACAATCAGTGGAGCAGCGACGCGTGGAACACCGCGACCGCTCCCTGGCGCGCGCTTCCGCAAATGATTCTGCAACTGGTCGTCCAATACAGCGACGGCACTGCGAACACCATCATCAGCGACGCGTCGTGGAAAGCCTCGACAGGTCCGATTCTTTTGGATGCAACCCGGCTGGGCGAAACCTATGACGCGCGCCTCGAAAAATCGGGTTGGTCCACCGGATCGTACAACGATTCGAGCTGGACCAATGCCATTTTGCGCGAAGGAATTGCCGGTTCGCTTTTTGCCCCGGATGCCGAACCCGTCAAAGCGATGCAGTTGGTAGCTCCCAAAAAAATTATTCCCGTATCCGGCCAGCCGGGCGTTTATACTTTTGATTTCGGACAAAATCTCGCCGGTTGGGGCAGGCTGAATGTCACTGGCCCGGCGGGAACAACCGTGCGAATGGTCTATGGCGAAAAAACCAACAGCGACGGTTCGGTGGACCAGAGCAATATCAACTACCTCGTTTCACTTCAGCAATATTTTCAAACCGAGAGCTATACTCTCAAAGGCGGCGGCGCTGAAACCTGGGAGCCTAGTTTCACTTATCACGGTTTTCGTTATGCCCAGGTTACGGGCTTACCCGACGCGCCCACCACCAACACGCTCCTCGCGCGTGTCGTGCGAACGGCCTTCGATCCCGCCGGAAGTTTTCTTTGTTCCAACGATCTGCTCAATCGCATTGAGACGAATACTATTTGGTCTTACATGGGAAACTTTGTCGGCATCCCGACCGATTGCCCGACGCGCGAAAAAAATGGCTGGACCGGCGACGCTCAACTCGCCTGTGAGATGGGTTTGATCCATTTCCATAGCGAGGCGGCTTACACGCGGTGGATCAGGGAATTCGGCCCAGCCCAACTTTCCAACGGCGAACTTTCTGGTGTCTTCCCCAATGCGAACTGGGGTTACGGCGAAGGTCCGGCGTGGGAATCCGCCTATCTGCTGGTCCCCTGGTTTGTCTATCAGCACTGCGGCGATGTGCGAATCCTGATGACGAATTATGGCGGCATGAAGGCGTATGTAGATTACGCCACGAGCGTCGCTTCCGGAAATATTGTTTCCTATGGACTCGGCGATTGGGAACCTGCGGGCACAGTAACACCGGCGTCGGTGACGGACACGGGTTATTATTATGAAGACGCTTTGATCGTCGCGCAAACGGCTTCGATGATGGGTAACTCAGTAGATGCCCTCCAATACAGCAACCTCGCCGCTCAAATCAAGCTATCGTTCAACCAATCTTTTCTGGACACGAATACCCATGAATATTCCGGCGGCACGCAGACTGCGCAATCGTGCGCGCTCTATCAGGGGCTGACTGCGTCCAATCAGATTCCCGCGGTTGCAAATGCGCTTGCGGTCGCGGTTCAACAAAATGGCAATAAAATTGATACCGGAATTCTCGGTTCCAAATATCTATTGCGAGCACTGTGTGACGATGGCCATTCCGATACCGCCTGGGCGCTTGTGGTGCAAACGAATTATCCAAGTTGGGGTTATCAGATATTGGCGGGCGCAACGACTCTATGGGAAACCTGGAGTGGCAGTGGCGGCCAGGATTCACTCAATCATATCATGTTCGGCGATGTCTCTGCCTGGTTTATTGAATACGTAGCCGGTATTCGGCCCGGCGCTCCCGGCTATCAAACTGTCATTATCAAACCGGAGGTAATGAACGCACTTGCGTCCGCGCAAGCCACGCACGACTCGCCGTACGGCATGATCTCGAACGCGTGGCAGATCAACGGGAAATCGGTGACGATGAATCTAACCATTCCGCCCAATGCCACCGGCCTCGTTTATCTTCCCCTGCTCGGCACTGCAATTACTAACGTCACTATCCTCGAATCGGGAAAGACAATCTCGCAAAACGGCGCGGCGACCTCGAATGATCCGGGCGTCGCGTTCAGTCATTACGAAGGCACTTCGCCGCAGGATTATTTAGCATGGACGGTTGCGTCGGGAAGTTACCAATTCTCGTGGCAGGTGGTTGCTCAAGCGCCGCGCGGTCTGGCTGCTTCGGTTGGCAATCAGCAAGTGAAGTTGTTGTGGAACGCCGTGCCGGGCGTGACGAGTTACAACGTCAAGCGCGCGCCCAAATCGGGCGGGCCCTACACCACCTTGATAAATGGAAATTTCAGCTCCTATACGGACATGTCCGTCACGAATGGCGGGATTTATTACTATGTCGTCTCCGCCATCAGCGCGAACGGTGAGAGTAGTAACTCGGCGGAAGTAACCGCCACGCCGGTTCTCAATGTAAATTTTGGCTTTGAAACTCCGAACGCTGGCGGATACGAATACAATCCCGCGAATGCCATTTGGACTTTTACTGGAGCCAGCCCAGATGGTTCGGGCATTCTCGCCAATGGCAGCGCTTTCGGAAACCCTGATGCGCCCGAAGGCGTTCAGGCCGCGTTCGTGCAAAGCCACGGCAGCATCTCACAAATTTTGCCCGGGTTTTCTCCGGGGACAACCTACACCATCACCTTTGCGGCAGCGCAGCGATCCGGCGCGAATCAACATGGCGGCGAGTCGTGGAATTTGATGATTGATAACACGGTCATCACTAACTACAACCCCGGGCCGACCGCGACGAGTTACTCCAATTATACCGCCCGTTTCACGGCGACGGCGAAGATACATACCTTGTCATTCGTGGGAACCGATTTGGCGACGGGCGACAACACGGTCTTCATTGACAACATAAACTTTGTCCCGCCCATTCCTCCGGTTAATCCTCGCGTGACTTTTACCAGTCCAGTCAATAACACCAGCTTGGTTGCGCCGGGCACTATCAACCTTTCGGCAACCGTGATCGCCAATAGTAACTTTGTTGCGGGCGTTCAATTCATCTCCAACACGAACAACCTCATCGCCCAGATCACCAATGCTCCTTATTCATTCACGTGGACCAATGTCGGGGCGGCAGTTTACAACTTGATCGCGCGCGTCATTTTCAACGGCACGAACACCTCCGATTCGACCACTGTAGCCGTGACGGTGACGAATTTTGCGCCCGTGATCCAGTCCGTGAGTTTAAATTCGGGAACGCTTTTTCTGGGAGGTTTTGGCAAAGCTTCGCAACCTTATGTGCTGACCCAAGCCTCAAATCTGATTCCTCCGACGGTGTGGATTCCCCTGCTAACCAATATGTCGGATGCCAGCGGCAGGTTTGCATTTACTAACTTGCCCGCCACGAACACGCAGCAGTTTTATCGAATCTCCACGCCGTGAAATCGGCCGGCATCACGGAAAATGGCGAGCCTGCATTTTTTACAATGTCATCTCGGATGTAAATTTGTAAGTGCCCGAACCGACTTCAAACAGTGAACAACCCGCTTCCCGGCGAAGAAGTTTCACTCCTTCAACCTGCGTTGCTGTTTGACCGCTCTCACGAATGTTCGCCGTGTCAGTGGACGGAACCCAAACGGTCGCGGTCGTGTTCGGCGGAACAATGACATCGAGGACAAGTTTATTTCCGTCGCGCTTCCACGAAGTTGCGATGCGCCCGTTGATGGAATCAAAGCTCGTTTTCGCCCAGCTCAAACCTTCGCCGATGATCGGATGAATCAGAATAGTCTTAAATCCCGGACTTGCGGGACGGATGCCACCGACACCGCCAAATAAATATTCGCCGCAAGACCCAAGCGAATAATGATTGAAGGAATTCATGCCCGCGTCTTGGAAACCCTTCTCCGGCGTCCATCCATCCCAGCGTTCCCAGATGGTGGTGGCACCGTGTTTTACCGAGAACAACCACGAAGGAAATGTGTCTTGCAATAATAACCGATAGGCCGTGCTGGATTTGCCCCACTGCGTCAGCACGGGCAGCAAATAACTCACGCCAACGAAACCCGTCGAGAGATGTTCGTTTTTGGATTTGATGTCGTCCTCGAGATATTGGGCGGCGACGGGGCGTAATTCATCCGGCAGCAGGTCGAACTTGAGCGCCATCGCATAAGCGCATTGAGTGTTGCCACGGATGCGGCCATCCTTAGCGACATAACGCTGGTCGAAAGCGGATTTAATATCTTGAAATAATTGTTCGTATTTCCGCGCGTTGTCGTCGCGGCCCACGGCGCGATACGAACGTGCCAGCAGGGAAGTCGAGTACGCGAAATAAGCAGTCCCGATCAAGTCTTTGGGAGTGTCCGCGCCGATGGAAAGCCAGTCGCCATAATCATTGCCACGATCACGTTCACGAATCAGATTCCGGCTGTGCCGATGAAGATACTCGACCCACTTGGTCATCGCCGGAAGATGCTGTTCCAAAATTCGCTTGTCGCCATACATCTCATAAATCGTCCATGGACAAATCACGCCGGCGTCGCCCCACGCGGGCACGCCGCCGCCGCCCATCGTATTAGGATTCACATCGCTGAACGAGCCGCTGGACGATTGGCCGTCGTCAACGTCCACCAGCCACTTGGTGAAAAAAGAAGCGACGTCGGCATTGTAGGTGGCCGTGCGGATGAACACTTGCGCATCGCCCATCCAGCCAAGACGTTCATCGCGTTGCGGACAATCAGTCGGCACGCTGAGATAATTTCCGCGCTGGCCCCATTGAATGTTCGATTGAAGTTGATTAACGCGCGGATCGGAGCAGGAAAATTCTCCCGTGCGCGGATTATCGGAAGCAATGACGATGCCCGTGACCGCATCTGCTTCCGGTTTGCTGGCGAGACCGGTGAGTTCCACATAACGAAAACCGTGAAACGTAAAACACGGCTGCCACACTTCGGTTCCACCGCCCTTGCAGATGTAATGATCAATGGACGGCGCGCCGCGAAGATTCGCCGTATAAACCGTGCCGTTGGGATTGAGCATTTCCGCATGACGCAGCGTTATCTCCGTGCCCGCCGGAGCCGAAATTTTTAGACGAACGACACCCACCATGTTCTGCCCAAGATCGAATACCCACGAATCGGGTTTGGGCTCAGTCACAGTTTTGGATTTGAGTTCGCAAATTTCGCGGACAGGTTCCATCACCTGCGACTCGATCGCAAGTTGCGATTCCACACGCGTATGAACTGGAATCCATTCGCTCTCGTTCAAGCCCGGTTCATCCCATCCTCTTAATTCCCGCCGAGCATCGTAGTCTTCACCCATCATGAAATCCGTGTCGAGAATGGGACTGGCGTGTGACTTCCAGGAATCATCGGTCGCGATGCGTTCACTGCGGCCATCCTTGAATGTGACTTCCAACTGCGCGAGAAAGGCGGGCTCGGTTCCAAAAAAATGATTGCCGCCGTTGCCGATGTGACCGCTGTACCAGCCGTTGGCCAGTATCGCTCCCACTGCATTTTGACCTTGCTTCACCAACTGCGTGACATCGAACGCCTGATACCGCACGCGCTTGCGATAGTCGGTCCAATCCGGAGCGAGCACATGATCGCCGACGCGCTGGTCGTTGATATCAACCTCATAAAGCCCAAGGGCGCTGGCGTATAAAGTGGCGTGCTCCACTTGCGAATTTAATTCAAACGCTTTCCGCAAATACGGCACTCCCGGTGACTGCCGCGGAATCGTCAGCATCTGATTTTCCTGAACTTCATTCGTGAAAGGCGCTCCGTCCAAATCATATTCGATGTAGAGTCTCTTCACCACATTGGGCGCGGGATCAACGCCCAGCGATTTATTATTTACCGTCATCGTGAGATGATTCTGTTTCACGAGCGCCGATACGGCAGTGGTGACATCCGCGCCTCTATTCCTTTCCACAGTTTCATAGATCGCGCGGCGGATTGTCAACGACGACACCATCGGCACCGGCGGTGTCCCCGCCGAAATCCATTTCGCGCTCCAGTCCGCCGCCGACAAAAGTCCCATCTGCCAATGCGCCACCGCGCTCCAATCGCACGCATTCCCGCTACGATCCCACGCACGCACCTTCCAGAAACAATTTTGACGCGATCCCAGCGCCGTTCCAGCATAACTAATTTGCGAAGTCTCGCCGGACGCCACCTTCCCGCTGTCCCACAAATCGCCTTGATCGCTTTGCAATAATTTCAAAGACGACGCGACGAGAATTTGATACGCCGTCTGTTTTTCACCGCGCAAGCTCGAAGTAATCAGCCAACTCAAGCGCGGGCTCAACGTCCCCAGCCCCAACGGATCGGTGAGATACTCGCAGCGCAAATGAGTTACTTCGGCCGCGCTGGCAAATCGGATTTGCGGAAGGATCGCCGCGCACAAAAGTATAAACAGAAATCGTTTCATTTAGAATAGCTTGGAAAGTTTGAGATAACTCGAAGACTCAAAGGGCATTTTATAATCACCTCGGCAGTTTACCCGCGCCGGTTAAACCGCATCTATACCCAGACCCGGTGAGCCGCCTACCACCGAAACAGGTGACCCAATTTATTTTCATTCCGCGGATTTTTTTCCCGGCCTCACTTCAACCCCTCACGAATCCGATGGTTTATGCTGCTGCGCTTTTGAAGCCATGTAACGAACCACCGCCTCCGTTCGCGAACTCACATGCAGCTTGTAAAACACATGTTTCAAATGGCTGCAAACCGTATCAATGCTCAACTCCAATTTATCCGCGATCAACTTGTTCGGATAACCCTGCGAGAGCAAAACCAAAATCTGTTCTTCGCGCACCGAAAGCCGGATCGTCTCCTCGCGCGTCTTGGCTTTCCGCCGGAACGACTCGATCACTCGCCGCGCGATTTGCCCCGTCATCGGCGCGCCACCGCCGATCACTTCCAACAACGCGGCCCGCAAGTCCGACGGCTTGGTTCGCTTTAACAGATAACCATCCGCTCCCGCTTCGAGCGCCAAAAAAACCAACTCCTGATCATCCATCGCCGTGAGGATGATGATTTGTATTTCGGGCAGCAAAGTTTTCAGCCGCGCTGTGCATTCGATCCCCGACATGCGCGGCAAAAAAATATCCATCAGGATCACGTCGGGATGCGCTTCGGGAATCATGCGCAAAGCCTCCTCCCCACTCGTGCAGTCACAGACGCACACGAAATCGGGAAACGAATTCAGCAACCGCATCCAACTCTCGCGCACCTGCGGCTGGTCCTCGATCAACGCGACTTTGATCGGCGCTTTTTTCGACGGCCCGGCGGCGGGTTGTTTGACGCTTTTGGCGGGTGATCGAATCATGGATTAAACGGCATTATTCAACTCTGAACTTTTTGTTTCATTGATCGAAGCGGAAAGTTGCTTCGTCTTCAGTATCCACTCCCACGGCCTCCGCCGCCATTGCGAAAGTGAAACACAGAATTCCACCCGGCATCCCTTTCCAACCTGGCTGGTGACCAGGCAAGTGCCGCCAAATTCTTTCATGCGTTGCGACATGTTGATTAATCCATTGCGTTCGGTGCGCGCTTTGGCGGCGTCGAAACCTTTGCCGTTGTCCTGCACCACGACGATCAGGTTCTGGCGTTGCCAGCGGATTTGCAACGTGACTTCAGTCGCGCCCGAATGCTTCACCACATTGTTGAGCGTCTCCTTGATGGCCATCAAAAGGCTGCGGCGAATCGGAAGGTCCAGCGACGCCGCGGATATTTCCGGGTCCACGTCAAACAGGCATTGGACGGAAGTGCGTTTGAAAAATTCCTGCGCATAACCGCAAACATACGACGCAAAATCCCGCAGCGTATCCCGCCGCGGATTCACCGCCCAAAGGATTTCGTCCATGCTGGCCAGCAATCCGCGCGCCTCTTCGCAAATGGCATGAAGCTGGGGTCGCGTTTCAGATTCGAGCGACAATTCACTTTGCGCCACTTCGCCTTGCAACACCAGTTGGGTCATCCGCGAACCAAAATCATCGTGGATGTCGCGGGCGATGCGCGCGCGTTCCTGCCGGAGAAGCCACCGCTCTTTTCGATGCAGCGCCAGTTGCGTCATGAGCCCAAGGCTGATCAAAATACCGAGGCCGCACGTCGTCAGAAGTGAAACCTGAAACCATCGGCTCTGCCAGAATGAGTAAGTGACCGGTTCCGATGGCGGAATGATTTCGACATTTTCCGGCTTCACCCACCACGGAAGCGCGCCCAAATTTGCGATGATGGTTGCAGGCGGCCAGGAGTCCGGCGCCTCTGTCATCCTTTCCCAGCCGCGCACGCCCTCGGGCACGATCCGCCAGCTTTTGTCCGACTTCACTTGGAGCACGCGTCCATCGGACAGATCAACGTGCATGCCAAAGATCATTCCGGCATTGTCCGTGGAATTAAAAGCCATCACTCCCAGCGTGTGCTCGCCCGGCGTCATCAACGCCGTCAAATCGTACTCGCACAAATTCCGCCATTCCGCGCCGCGCCCCAATTCCCGCCCGTCCAGGAAAAGTGTATGCTCATTGTCAGCCGTCACGCGGACGCGCGCCTGCACCACCTTCACTCCCGCGGGGACTTCGAACGAACGCCAAAACTGGCAAGTCTGTCGGTTAAAAGTATGCGATGCCCAAATCCATGAGCCCAAGCCGTTAGTTAGAGTATCGAACGATTCCGTCGGCCCCCCCACAACGTCCGGATTGTCAGCCGTCTCCGCCGCGAATGTCATCGGCACGAAAAAACCGAAACACAATGCCAGCGCAAGCAGACCGGCCACTCTGATCCATAAGCGGCGGTGCTTATTCGCGGAAGGTGTATTGTGGGTTCCGAAGTGCAATGGTTTATGTGGGATATGGACGAGAGAAATTTTACTCTGAGACCGCCGCAAGAGCAAGCGAGATACCGGCGCGCCCGTGCCGAAAATTTTCCTTACCAACTCGTGGACGGATACGTGCTGAAATAAAGCTGGCGGAGGTCCTGGTCAAAAAGCTTGGTGTGGGCCGCATAACCGCCGCTGCGCGAACTTCCTTTCAAAAACTGCGTGGTTGGCTCCAGCCACTTCAACCTTTGCGCATGGCCGTCCGCAAAAGAAATTTGCCCCGCGTTGCCGTGGCGGCTGGCGGGAATGTTGCGCCAGTTGCCCGTGAGTTTCGGGCTCGCGGATTCAATGGCATAATAGCCATCGTCAATGCTGCAAAGCGAGAGCGTCGGATTGGATTCTTCGTCAAAAAAGAACGAGGCCGTGGAAGGGTCCGGCGTGATGACATCAGAAAGTTTCTCATTCTCCTTGATCCCGGGATGCACGTCCGTCACCCCGGCGTTATCTCCCATCATGCCGTTGAGGGAATAACTGCGGATGCGCAACGTGGTTCCACCGGCGTAACTGAATTTATCCGCCGGACAGCGATAAATGCCCGCCGATTTGCTGTACGGAAAAAGTATCGCGGAATAAATATCGGCCACGTTGGTGGCGCCCGGAATACTGCTCACATCTCCTCCAACCCACGCGCCGTCACTGTTCAAATAATTCGGAGGAATGGCGTCGTGGAAATCTCCCGCGTAAAGGTGCGCCGCCAGCGTCAACTGAATCAGGTTGTTGAGACAACTGATGCCGGTGGCCTTGTCTTTGGCCCGCGCCAGCGCTGGCAAAAGCAATGCGGCGAGAATCGCAATGATCGCGATGACTACCAATAATTCAATGAGCGTGAAGGCTTGGACTCTGGCTCTAAAACTTTGACGCGCTTCCATAAATCGGATTTGAGTATTTATTCTTGGCGTTTTCGCCGCTGCGATTTTTTCGTGTCGTTCCCGTTCTCCAGTTTTTAACCGATTGCCCGGGGCCTATCTCCCCGGGCAATGGCAACCCACCAACAACTAAATGGATCAAGGTATCCGGAGCTGGAAGAACTGCATCGGCACCGAGGACGATACCGGGATGCTGTTCGAGAAGCCGCCGCTTCCGTCAAAATTTCCCATTGTGTTTGTCGTCCACGCGGCGGTCAGGTTGGTCGTGCTCAGAATCGTGTAACCGCTTCCCGCCGACCCGCCGGTGCCAGTGAAGACCAGCTTGCCGTTCACGATTTGCGGCGCATTGATCTTCGGACGCGACATCGCCGCCGAGCCAAATATTTGGATTTCCGCATAGCCTGAATAACCGTTTTCACCCGCCGGAGTCAGGAAGTTAAACTGCACGGCCACGGCGTTGGTTGCAATCGGCGCGCTCGAACCGGACATGAAGGTCACGCGGTCCGCTGATGGCACACTGCCCGGAAGCACGGGATTATAATTAGCCACGCCAATGGGGTTGAATGTCGTGGGGTTCGCCGCCGTGGCGTAAGAAACCGTATAAGCCTGCTGATCGCGTCCGCCATCGGCCCACCCGGCATAACTAATAATGCTGGTGAGATTATAGCCCGACGTCGAGGTGGGCAGCGTGTAGATAAATGAATGTCCGCCCGCTCCCGAACCGCAGGTCGCAAAACCCGCAACGCTCGCGCCGAACAAATCCAACTGGCCATCGGTCAACACCGGCAACCCGCCTTCGCCCGGATCAGCCGTGAAGCTGCCGCCGACGCCGGTGCTGCTGGGCGATTTGCCCGCAATCAAACTGCCCGACGCCACCGTCCAGGTTGCGTTGAAGGCGCCGTTGCCCGTTTGATTCGCCGGCGAAGCAATCACCCCATTCCCGTTCGCTGCCGGTACCGGATTCACCGTGAATAGATTCGTGCTGCTGTACGCAACTCCCACGCTGTTGGAAGCCCGCAGTTGATAGGAACCTGAATTCGCAAGTTGCAGATTATTTAACGTCAAGGTCGGGCTCGTGGCTCCGGGGACATCGTTCGTCACTCCGCCATTCACGGTCTGCCATTGATAATTAATTGGCGTCGTTCCGTTGAAAGAGGCCGTGAAAGAAACCTGGCTGCCAACCACGTCGGAGCCCGTCACTGGCACGATGTCCGAAGTTACGTAGGGCGCGAGTGGGATGGCCGCCGAGGGCGAACCGAAGACGCCGATTTCCGCCAGTCCGCCGTAGTTATTCTCAATCGCCGGACTGGTGAAGGAGAATTGAATCTTGGCAACATTGGTCGCGATCGGGCCGCCGGTTGACGATACGATGATCCGGTCTGCGGATGGCACACTTCCCGAAAGCGTGGGATTGAAGCTCACCGATGCAATCGTGTTAAACACGGTTGGACTCAACACCGTGGAATAAGAAACGGTATAAGCTTGCTGGTCGCGGCCGCCATCACTCCAGCCGCCGTAGGTGACGATGTTGGTGATGTCAAAACCGCTGGCCGGTCCGCTAAGCGTATAAGTAAGTGATGTTCCCGCGTTCGCCCCCACGGTGGCCAGGCTGCTGTTCACCCCGCCACCCACGGCTCCAAATTTGCCATCCGTCAGAATTGAGATTCCTCCCGAACCTTCCAGATTGAAAACCCCTGAGCCAATACCCGAAGGAGAATTGCCCAGAATCAAATCATTGGTCGTTCCGATCAGCCAATTAGGCGTGTAAGTCGAACCCCGCCCCGTTTGATTCGCGGCGGATGCGATCACCCCGTCGGCTCCGCTTTGCAACGCATTTCCCGCGGAGTTCACGACCAGCGAACTGCCGCTGCTCTGCGACGTTCCCGACGCATTGCTGGCGACCAGAAAGTAACTCCCGCTGTCGGTCAACTGAAGGTTGCCCAGTGTGAGTGTCTGGTTCGTCGCTCCGGCAACTGCCGTCGCATTGGTGGAACCGCTGGCAATTTCCATCCATTGAAAAGACGTTGCGCCGGTGAAGGCTGCGGTCAAAGTGATTTGATCGCCTTCAACATCCGAGGCGCTCCCCGGCTCGGTATCTTGCGCGAGAATCGGCAGCGCCAGTGATGGCACGCCGTAAACCTGAAGTTCGCTGTAACCAACAAAACCATTTTCCGGCCCTTGATCCAGCGTGCTAAAATCGAACTTCAATGCCGCCACATTTTTGACCAGCGCCGTCGCGCCCGAAGGAACGATGGTCACCTTCGTCGCCGACTGTGTGCCCGAAGGATTCGACGGATTGAACAGGACATTCGCAAACGCGGTGAAATTCGTGGGCGATGCCACCGTGGAATAATAAAGAATGTAACGCTGTTCATCGCGCCCGGCATCCGCCCATCCGCCATAAGTCACGATGTTGGTGACGTCATAACCCGTGGTCGAATGCGGAAGGGTATAGATCACATATTGCCCCGCGCCGCTCGATACGATGCCGCCCGTCACCACATCCGGGCTCGTGATTCCCCCGGGATAAAGTGTGCCGAATCTTCCATCCGTCAGCACGGCGACGGTGCCGCCAATATGTTCCTGGGGATCATTGAACGAACCCGGCCCGGTCGTGCTCGGCAAGGTTCCCGCGATCAGGTCGTTGTTCGTCGAGATGTTCCAGCTTGGCGAAAAAGTCGTATTGCCGCCGAGCCCGGTTTGATTGGCGAACTCGATGACAATATCATTCGTGGCCGGCGGAGGTGGGTTGACCGCAAACACTACCGGAGTGCTGGACACCGGGCCGCCCAGCGCGTTCGACGCGAGCAAATAATAGATGCCGTAATCCGTGAGTTGCAGGTTTGTAATTGTCATCGTGGAATTAGTCGCGCCGGGAATGTCAATCGGCGTGTCGCCGTTGGTGTCCTGGAATTCCCATTGATAAGTGATCGGCAGCGTGCCGCCAAAAACCGCCGAGAACGTGATCTGGCCGCCGACCACTTCCGAGCCCGACGAAGGCAGCGTATCGCTCAGAACGATTGGCGCGCCTTGGGAAGCCGTGATGATGACCGGCATGCTGGTCGAACTGCCCAACCCGCTCGTCACGATGACCTGATACTCGACCGGCCCGGTGAAAGTCGTCGTGTCAACCGCGAGTGTCGCGCTCGTGGCCCCGGAGACATTGCTGAAAGTTGCCCCGCCGCTGCCGTTGTCCGTTTGCCATTGGTAAGTGAACGGCCCCGTTCCCGCCGGGTCTTCGGTCAGCGTGACAATCGTTCCGGCAAAAACATTCGTGCCGGGAACCGCCGATGGAACCAAGGCGGCGGGCGTCGCTGCCGCCGGACTCGCATCCAGCCGGACGTTGTCATAAACAATTTCGGTTCCCGTGCCACCCGTGGCTTCCAACACAATCGTCAGGGGCGTGCCCGCGTGTTGTCCCGTCGTGAAAACCAAAGTATTATCCGCAAATGTTCCAGCCGTGATTTGCGTGGAATCCACCGGCGCGGACGCAAGCACAGTCCCGCCGGGAAAATTTCCACTCAGCAAAGAGATCGCTCCCTGCCCGCCGTCGCCGAGCAAAGTATTGCCCACGGCCACGGTCAAAGTATAAACCGTATTGGGTTGAAACGTGCCCACCGCCTGCCAGCAATCTCCATTTCGCCCCGCGGTGCCAACGCCCATAAAAAGATAATTGGTTCCGTCGCCCGGTGCAGGCAGCGTGCCCGGAGCGCCGCTGGTGTCGGCAAACATTCCATTGGTCGGGTTCACCAGATTGACACCGTTATTCCCCGCCGCCCGCCAGAAAATACCGACGTCCGGGCCGGCGGTGGTGGCGCCGTCGGCCAGCCCAAATCCCGTCGCGGAATTGGTCCACTGCTCAAACGAAAAATCCGGGACCGTGACCGGGGCCGCGCCAACCTGGCCGACCATGACATTCGCGCCCAGCAAAACCGCGAGCAGAGCGTATTTGATTTTTTTGCAATTCATTTTTTTGGAGTTGTAGGGTTCGTGGTAAACGGCGCACGCATGCGCCCATGCTGTTTGCGCGTGCGTTGTGTTGTTGCTTGAAGATACTTTAGGGCGAAACGAATTCGCGTATATCCCCTAACATGGTAAGCAGGGCATCACCTAAACAGGTGATGGTATAATTTCACCTGCTCATCGTGCGGATTGCGGTTTCCCCGTTTGAAAATTGTGCGCGGTCAGTAACTCAAGTTGCGTCGAACTTAAGTAATTACTCGCCGCGATTTGACACTCGGAACAATTTTGCTACGCTTCGTTCCGAACTTCGAAATCTAATAATCTGCGGACGTTCATTTATGCTTTCATCTTCACGCGTCTTTCGTTTTCTGGCCGCCACCGGAATCGCCGCCAGTGTACTCCTTCAAGCCCACGCCAAACCCGCGCTGCTGGAATACGTCAACACTTTGCAAGGCACGGATTCCAAACCCTCAATGTCCCACGGCAACACCCTGCCGCTCGTCGGCGCGCCGTGGGGCATGACCGATTGGTCGCCCCAAACCGGCGGCGGCGAGTGGTTCTTCCAATACAGCGGAAAAAAAATCGAAGGCTTTCGCGCCACGCGCCAGCCAAGCCCCTGGATGGGCGATTACGCCCAGATGGTCATGATGCCCGAAACCGGACCTCTGGAAATCGGCGAGAAAAATCGCGCGTCCGAGTACGACGTGGACGCCGGCGTCTGGAAACCGAACTACGTGAAGGTGGAGCTTCAGCGTTATCACATCACCACCGAACTCACCGCCACCGAACGCTGCGGCATGTTCCGCCTCACCTTCGCGCAAGGCGACGAAGGCCATTTGTTATTCTTCACTCGCGGCAAGTCAGAAGTCCAAGTGACCGGACGCACCGCGCGGATTTACAGCCAGCCCGAAGATTTCGGCGCGTATTACGTCGTCGAACTGGACCGTAACATCACCGGCGCGGGAACCTTTGAAGGCGGCAAAATAAACGACGGCCAGCAAAATCTAAAAGGGACAAACGTCGGTACCTACTTGAATTTCAAAACCGCCGGCGGCCCCGTCGAAGTCAAGATCGGAACTTCCTACATCAGCTACGAACAAGCCGAGGAAAACCTGCGCCAGGAAATTGGAAAGTCCAATTTCCAAGCCGTCCGCGCCAAAACCGCCGCGGTCTGGGAAAAACAACTCTCCCGCCTCGAAATCGAAAATGGCAGCGAGGACCAGCTTAAGACTTTTTACACCTGCCTCTATCGCGCCTCCAAATTTCCGCACCGCATTTATGAATTGAACGCGTCAGGCAAACCGATTCATCGCAGTCCCTACGATGGAAAAATCCAGGACGGCGTACTCTACGCGGACAATGGATTCTGGGACACTTACCGCACCGAGTATGCGCTCTACTCGGTCGTCTATCCCGAGCAATGGCGCGAGATGATGCTCGGCTGGGTGCAGGCTTTTCGCGAGAACGGCTGGTATCCGCAATGGCCCAGCCCCGGCAACCGCAGTTGCATGATCGGCACGCACATTGACGCCGTCATCGCCGACGCCATTGTGAAAGGTGTGGACGGGCTGGACCTGGAAACCGCCTACGCCGGATTGCACAAAGACGCTTTTACCCCTCCCAACTCTGACGTCGTTGGACGGCAAGCACTCGGCGACTACCTGAAACGCGGCTACGTTCCCGACGGCCATTGCGCGTATGCCATGTCGTCGAGTTTGGATTATGCCTACGACGATTGGTGCGTCGCGCAAGCCGCAAAAAAACTCGGCAAGCTGGACGATTACGCAACCCTCATGGAACGCGCGAAAAATTACACCAAGTCCTGGGACCCTTCGATCGGTTTCATGCGCGCGCGAAAAGACAACGGCGATTGGGTGGACAACTTTGACGAATTTGCCTGGGGCGGACCATACGTCGAAGGCGGACCCTGGCAATGTTCGTGGGCCGTGCAACAGGACGTGGCCGGGTTGATAAAATTGGTCGGCGGTCCCGACGCCATGATCGCGAAACTGGACAAAATGCTGACCATGCCCGCGACGTTTCATCCGGGTGGTTACGGCGGAGTCATTCATGAGATGAGCGAAATGCCCCCGTGCCACATGGGCCAATACTCGCACAACAATCAACCCGTGCATCACGTCCTCTACCTGTTCACCGCCGCCGGGCAGCCGTGGAAAACGGAATTTTGGACGCGCAAAGTTTGCGCCACGCTTTACAATTCCGGCCCTGAAGGATTCGCGGGTGACGAAGACAACGGCGAAATGGCCTCGTGGTACGTGCTCAACGCGCTCGGCTTTTATCCCCTCACGCCGGGTCGGCCGGAATATGTCCTCACCACTCCCGTTTTCACCAAGGCCACCATTCATCTCGCGAGCGGAAAAAAATTTGTCATCACGGCGCCCGACAACAATGACCAGACCTGTTACACCACCCGGAGAATGTTAAATGGCAAACCGCTCGAAACCACGTGGATCAATCACGCCGACATCGTCAAAGGCGGCAAATTGGTAGTAACCGTCAGCGAAAAACCAGCGATTCACGAAGTGCCATTATCAGACTTGCCCTATTCGATGTCCACAGACCTGTCTGCGGAAAATAAATGATGTTCAGACAGTCGCATCGCAAAATTCATCATACTGGTTTTTTACGACGTTACGGAATGGGAGCGCGGAGTAATCCCGGTCCTACCAGCGCCCAGATATAACCTCCGCCAAGTTGAATCTTTTGGACGTTTCTGCCTTTGACATACGCAAGCTTGCGAATCTCGTTTCGTGAGAGGTCAAGCACCGCGATATATCCCATGCCACCAATCCAAAGGTCGCCTTCCGCGGGTTTGAGCACCGTGACCTGCTGATTCGGCAAACCCTTTACCGGCGGAATATTTGTCACATTCCCGGTATCGAAGCTGCGAATGCGCACTCCCAAATCTTTTCCTTTTTCATAATTCAAAGTGTTTCCGTGGTATAAGTTTCTGAAGTCGCTCGCGAGTGTCCCGGCGCCGGGAAAACCCCCTTCCGGTTGCCAATCCGTTTCCTTGGTCCCATGTCTTATTATCCCGCCATTGTACGCGTATAACCAGAGTTCGCCATCGGGAGCAGTGGCCAAAGAAGTCACCGCCGACTTCGGGACGGCGGCTCTCAGATGCGCCGCGAGTGAAGGCGTAAATGAAGTTATCTCGTGGGTCTGCAGATTAATTCTTCCCAAGCCGCCTCCATTGACGTTGCCATAACCAATCCACAAAGTATTTCCGGAAAGCTCCAAAGAAGAAATATAACTCATCAAAAGGCCATCTGCATCGGTCAGACGGCGCAACCGATGGCTTGATTTGTCAAATTCGATCAAGCCACCGCCGCCCGTGCCGATCCACAAATTGGAAGCGCCCATGCAAATCTGTGTGATCGCTACATCGGGAGCTACCCCCAATGGGACGAGAAAGTTTGTCCGCAAACCGTAACTGACACTCGTTAATATTCCCCGATCGGCGAACCAAAGACCGCCGTCCCCGGCGGCGAAAGTGCCTGAAGAATGCTCCTCAAGCTCCGGCCTGAAATCGCCGCAAAAACATACCTTGCTCCACTCCATCGTAAATTCCCGGGGATCGTGAATTTCCGGCACGCCCATTTTTCGCCGGCAATAATTGGCGCGTTCACTCGTCTGGACGACCGAAAACGCTTCTCCCCATAAACCGGAGTTTCCCATTGAAACCGGTTCGTTCGACCAGCCTTCAAAAATTTTCAAAGCTTGGGGCCAGCTTTGGCCCGACAAATAATCATAGGCCAAAGTCATGTTGTCTTCGTCGCGCTCGCTATCAGAATAGGACTCTTTTTTTTGATTTTGGATATTGGCATTGATCTTGGCCGACATGATATCGGCCGCGAAATTGTAGGCTTTATGATCCACGGCCCACTCGTGAGCCGTCCAACGTATATGGTTCCAAAATGTCGTGCTAACCTGCGCCCGATGCGGATGAGCCACCTGGCGCGACATCTCCAGTTTGAATTCACCGATCACGGGTGCGTTCGTGTCGTCTTGAACCGCCACGAGCGAGGCGAGCAAATAGGGAACTGTGTTGGATGCGGCCTCCTTTAATTTTGGCAAAATCCGATTGAGTGCTTGGAGCGCGCCCGCATGATCAGCGCCGTAGGCGTTCGTAAAATCATTCAGTCCCATGTCACGCGAATAACGCCTGCCCGCATCGAATAATTTTAATTCATCTATCAGGCGTTGCTCAGCCAGGGATTTTGCGGAGCCGGTATCGCCGCTTGTGATAGTCAAGTCTCGCTTGGCGATATTGGCTTCGCGGGAAAAAAATTCCGCGGCGTCACGGTTGGTGCTCGCCGCCAATGCCTTTCCATACCATTTGGCTTTTTCCGCTCCCGAAGCAGATCCATCCTGAAAGGAATATTGAATGCAAAGCTGAGCCTGCGATGTCCACTGATCGTTGGTTTTTTCCTCAAGGATTTCGCGATAAATTTCGCGCGCCTCATCTGCCTCGGAGATCAAGGGATTGATGAAACACCAGGCCAGACCCATTTTTGCCTGGCGATTTCCCGGTTCCAGAAGCAAAACCGTTTGATAGGCTTTGATCGCCTCGTCCAAATTTCGCACCCGTATAGCTTGCTCCTGCGAATCACTTTGAAAATCAGCAAAGCCATAATTGCCCACGAGGAAGGCGGGAAATAGCATTCCGGCCAGTTCCCGCCCTGCTTCCATTTGGAAGCTGGCTTCCCGGCTTCTCGTGGGCACAAAGAGGATGGCCTTGTTTTGCATGGCCAGACTGACTTCATTTTTTACCTTCTGGAACAAAGGCTCCCCGGCTGCTTCGCGAATGAGGACGTTTGTGCTGGGGCCGTACGCGCCGCGCACCTGGAGTTCAAGTTCAACCTCAAGCCTTGAGTTTTCGTAAGATTGATAATAGCCCTCCACCAGCCAGAACGCCGATGGCATTGCCGCCAGTGAATTGCCTTGAGGTGTGTCCGTGAGGCCGGCCAAATCCAGATTGATTTCGTTTCGAAGCGTTTCGACATATTCCCGCTCAAGAAGAGTGACCGGCGAATTTCGAAATTCCTCCACCAGCCTTGAACGTAATTCTTCGGGCAGATGCGCCAGGCGATTGTTGACACTGAGGTCACGGAATGTCCCGATGGCCAGATACTCCCGCGGTTTTTCGTTTCCAGGGTTGTCCCGGCTGCGTCGAACGAATTCCGCCAGGGCGGACGCCAAATCGGGACCAATATCATGAAATGGAAACACGCCCACATCGCGCATGATTCCCGTCCGGGATTCGACCAACCGGGCTATGATCGCTCGATTGGTGCCCGCCGCACTGATAGTCCCGAGCAGAAACCAATCCGCTTTTAAAAGTTTTCCGACGCGAACCGCGTCCTGCGCGCGAACCAAACCCGAGACATTCAGTTCCGCCTCGCGCAAAACCGCATTCAGTTCCTGCCGCTCGACCAGTTCAAATCCGGGGGCAGAACTCATCGCGGTATCAATCAGATCGCCCAACGTCCGGTTTTGCACATCATTTGAAAAACCAAGGCCGCCGACCGCCAGGCGAATGTGCTTGCTGGGAGTGGACTGGACGGCAGGTTGCTCCGTCGCCGGAGACTTTACGGCAAAATCGCCAGGCGTTATCGGAGGTAAAGTGGTCGGGGAGTTCGCGTAATGGCTCACCCCAAAGCAAACCGCGAGAATGGCAAAGGCAAGAGCCGAATAAAAAATAAGTTTGCGGTTCATTCCGTTGAAAGCCTTTCAATATTCATGGAACCAATCCCCTGATTTTCCCGAATCCATTCATCATCAAGTTCAGCCATGCGCAATATATTTAATGATTAAGACAAAGCCCGGCGATATTTCCTTTGAAAAAATATTCCCTATTGGTCGCAGCTATTTGACGTAGAATCTTTTCGCCAGCCCTCGTCAGTACGCGTTCATGTATCGGCCATGATCGGCGCACCCTCATCGCCCTGCCGCTCCAATCCCTTGTTCAAAAGCTAATTACGCACTCTGCAAGTTTTTTGTCAGAACGCGCAACATTTCGCTTATATCTCCTATGGTTTCACGTTTAAAAAAATCCATTCAAGGCGGCGTTAAAAAACATCAACGAATGAACCGCTCTAATGGCGTTAATTGCTTGCCTAATCCAAAGGTTTTGCTATGAACACGGGTTTAATCAGAAGAACCAGTGCAACCCTAATCATTTTGCGCCCAGCATTTTTATCAACTTCGACCCAGCCGGCTTTTTGCCATGAATTGCTCACCACCCACTATTTAATTTTATGTCAAATCGGATCATTTTAGGGATTTTGCTGGCGGTGTTAGCCCTGTCCGTGGGTTTGACTTCGCGGGCCGCCACCAATGTCGTGGCGCAAGGGGCGAATTTTCAACAAGCCATCAATGCCGCTTCGTCCGGCGACACGCTGGTGGTCCAAAGCGGCATTTACAATGGCGATCTTAATTTTGACCGGTCACTTACGGTGCTCTGTTCTGGTACGCAAATTCAATTCACTGGAAATGTCACCGTAACCAACGCCGCCGATGTCTCCTTTTCTCAGTGCCTGTTTTTTGGTTCGCTGGCCGCAACGACTAACACCGCGGTTATTTTTTCCCAAACGGTTTGTTCCAACAGCCTGACGCTTTCCGGCAGCTCGTTTCAGGCTTTTGATAGTCAATTCCTGACGCTGGCGGCGACGGGCGGCAAAGTGGTGCTGAAACGCTGTTCTGGTTCGGGCAATATCTCACTGAACGCCACAGCGTTTGAGGCGTTGCGTTTAAATTGCACCAGCCCCCTCGGGTCCAGTGGATCCATAATTGCGACGGCTCCGATTGGCTCTGTGACTCGGTTTGTGATGACGCAGAGCACGATCACCGAGTATTGGTGGTCTGTAACTGGCTACGAGGTTTATCTGGGTTATAATTCCATTTACGGCAGCGGAGGTTTCGAGCCCATTCTTTTGGCAGACTACCAAACCCTCGTCACCCTGACAGATTGCAGCGCCTTTGTAGTGGGCAATGTCTTGTATCAGGATGGAATGGCAAACGCGGATGGAGCCCCGCTGGTGATGTTGCGCGGATTTCTCCATGCCTATAATAACCGGATCCATTCGGACACCGGCGGCAGTTCTGGAAATCCGGGAACCCTCACAATTTTTGACTCCGGCGGCGATATCATCAACAACACATTTGAAATGGAAGGAGCCGTTCGTGAAGGCGGCAGCATTGGCGTAGTGAATGGAAATACCGGGCCTGTTATAATACGGGCTAACGCCTTGCATATACATAGTGGCGAGGGGATTTTTAGCGGTGGTCTCGGACAAATATCGGAGTGTTCCTATTGCTGCATTGGTTCCGACTACACTCCGCTGGATCACGTGACGGGAGTTAATTGTTTAATCACGGATCCAATTCTGGATTTGTCGGGTTACACGACAATGCAGCCGCCGCTTTCCTGGCTATCACCTATGTCAGGTTCTCCCTGTGTCCATGCCGGCCCGCCGGATGCCATCTACAACAACACCGATGGCACGCGCAACACCATCGGCTACACGGGCGGCCCGTTGTGGAATCCAGCCAATTACACGAACAATAATCCTCTCGTATTTTTCCTGAACACCACGAACCAAACCGTCGTCAAGGGCGCGCAAACCAATGTCCAAATTAATTTAGGCGCGTCCGCCGGGCACTGATGAAACGTATCACGACCACTCGCCACGTATGTTAAACCGAATCCTCTTAATCCTGTTCCTCGCCTGCTGCGGTGAATGTTTTACGGCATGCGCCTCGACGAACGTGGTGATCAACGGTTCCAATTTTCAACAGGCTATTAATTCTGCTTCGTCCGGCGATACGCTTGTGGTGCAAAGCGGTATTTATAACGGCAATGTCAGTTTTGACCGCTCGCTCACGGTGGTTTGTTCTGGCGGCCAGATTCAATTAACTGGAACGACATCCGTCACCAACAACGCCACCGTCAGTTTTTCGCAAACGCAGTTCGTGGGCGTTGTGCAAGCAGCCACTAACACAACGACAATCCTTTCTCAATCTGCCTGCTCGAACAGCGTCATCCTTTCCGGTGGAACTTTTCAAGCCTTTGACAGCCAGTTTCAGGATCTGAGGGCGACCGGCGGCAAAGTGACGGTTAAGCGTTGCAATTTTGCCAGCACCCTCAATATGACGAGTGCGGCGTTTGAGGCATTGAGATTGTCAGCTTCGGGAAAAATCACAGCCGCGGCCCCTGTTGGCTCCGGTTTGCGTTTCGTGATGGTTCAAAGCAGTATTGGCGTAGCTTGGGCAACCGGCTACCAGGTCTATATAGCTTATAGCGACGCGATGGGTGACTCCTTTACTTCCGGCCAATCGCCCGACGGAACTTACTCGTTACTATATTTCCAGGATTGCGACACGGTTTTAATCGGCAATATTGTTTATCAACACTGCTCCACCACGGGGACCGACAACGCGGCAGTGGGTTCGACTCGCGGCACACTCAAAGCCTATAACAATCGGCTGAGTGAAGATGGTAATATCCGAGAGTACGTCGCGCATTATAATGGCGCCACTGGCGAGATGATAAATAACACGCTCACAGGCGGGGCTGATAACCTGGATTCGGGGGTGTTAGTGCAGCAATCTCTCGGCCCGGTTATTTTAAGAAACAATATTATCGACGGAAACCTGAACCTGGAATCGGATTCCCCCGCCACAGTTCCGGAATGTTCCTACTCATGCATTCGCACAGGGACCCTAATCAACATTACCGGGATTAGTTGTATTTACACAAGCGCGCTTTTTAACTCGGGTGGATTTAGCGCCGTGTTATCGCCAGCCAACACCTGGGCTTCCTTGTCTTCGAGTTCGCCGTGCATCAACACCGGCTCACCTCTGGCAATTTACAACAACACCGATGGCACGCGAAACACCATGGGCTACACCGGTGGTCCGTTGTGGAATCCCGCGAACTACACCAACAATAATCCCATCATGTTTTTTCTGAATACCACCAATCAGATGGTGTTAAAGGGAGTGCAATCCACCGTGCAGATCAACCTGGGCGCGTCCGCCGGACACTAACTATTTCATTCCGTGCGCAATAACTCACACAAATTAAAAATGTTCGGTTCCTGTTTGGCGGGACTGATATTTTTTGCCGCGCTCGTTGGAATCACCCTGTTCGCGCGGGCGGACGATCCGCAAGCGCTGACTGCGGCAGAATATTTTTGGGACGCCGACCCGGGCGCTGGCAACGGCACGCCCGTCAGCATCCCCGCCGGTGAAACCTTGATCACCTCCGATATTCCTCCGTTGAATGTGGATGTCACGCATCTCTCCGCCGGTCTTCATCTGTTGGGTGTGCGCGTCAAGGATGCAACTGGCCGTTGGAGTGGCGTCGCCTTGGAACCCATCCAAGTGCAGGACGCCAACACCCTGATCGCGGCGGTCAATTCCCTGCCCACGGCCGACACCAATAAATTGCTGGCATCCGGCGAATATTTTTTCGATACCGACCCCGGCCTTGGCAACGGAACGAAAATTACCATTCCCACCGGTGAAACCCTGATCACTCCTGACATTCCTCCGCTAAATTTAAACATCAGCCAACTTGCCCTCGGTTTGCATCAGGCGGGCTTTCGCGTCCAGGACATCGGCGGACGTTGGAGCAGCGTGACGTGGGAACCGATTCTAGTGGAAGACGCCAGCGCGCTCATCGCGGGCGTGACTAATTTTTCCACAGGCGACACGAATAAATTTTTGATCGCAGGCGAATATTTCTGGGACACCGATCCCGGCCTCGGTCATGGCACAGCGACCAGTGTTCCACCAGACGAAATTTGGACTGCTGGAATAACGAACCCGGTGAATGCGTTGATTCCAGTTCTACCGGGTGGCATCCATCAACTGGGCGTGCGAACGAAAGACACCAGTGGAAATTGGAGTGCCGCGCAATGGCTTCCAATGGAAGTGTTGGACCCGCCCGTCATCACCAACGAACCCGCCAGCCAGATCGTTTCAGCGGGATCGAATTTCAGCCTCACCGTAGGCGCGGGCGGCGCGATGCCATTTTTCTTCCAATGGTTTCAGAACAGTAACTCGCTCGCGGGTGCGACCAATCAGACGCTGACGATTGCCGCCGCCGACTTCACGAACGCGGGAGCGTATTACGTAGCCATCACGAATATTTTCGGCGTCGCAACCAGCCTGACGGCCAACGTGACTGTGACCGTGGGCTCGCCGATTGCAACCGCTGTGTTAGGCGGTGGGACCATATCGGCTTCTCCGAGTCTGTCGGATTACTTAATCGGTCAGGCCGTGACGCTGACCGCCAATGCCGGGCGCTATTACACTTTTGTCCGCTGGTCGGACGGCAATACCAATGTCTCGCGTAACATCACGATTGGCACGAGCAATTTCTTCACGGCGGACTTCACCAATTCGGAGCCGCTGGAAACCCAAACCTTCAAACGCTGGGAAGACGATTTTGGCGGACCGGGCTTTGAAGAAGTGCGTTCACAGGTCGCCACCAGTGACGGCGGTTACCTGCTCGCGGGAACTTCCACTTCGGGAGTGAGCGGGAATAAAACCACCGCAGGTTTTGGCGGTGAGGATTTCTGGATCGTGAAGATTGACAGTCATGGCAACAAACAATGGGAGCAAACGTATGGCGGCAGCGGTGACGAATATCTTAATGCCGCCATCGTGACGGCTGATGGTGGTTATCTGCTCGGCGGTTCAACGACGTCAGACATCAGTGGCGACAAAACGACCACCAGTTACGGCGGCGGTGACGGGTGGCTGGTGAAAGTGGATTCTGCGGGAAACAAGCAATGGGACCAAACTTATGGCGGCAGCGGCGTTGATTACTTCCTCGCGCTCCATCAAACTCCCGACGGAGGTTACGCCGTCACCGGCGCCTCCGGTTCTGCGCCGAGCGGCAATAAGACTTCGCCTAATTATGGAGGCCAGGATGCCTGGGTGCTTAAACTCGACGCTGCGGGAAACAAGCAATGGGAACAATCCTACGGCGGTGATCAGGACGACTACTGCCTGCAAATTTTGCAGACGCCAGACGGAGGTTTTCTGCTCGGTGCGGGGAGTCGATCAGGCGCTGATGGGAACAAGACCGCACCCGGTTTAGGCCCTCCCGGCTCCGACGCTGGGTGGATCATAAAAATTGACGCTTCAGGAAATAAACAATGGGACAAAACCTACGGTGGCAGCGGCGGTGATGACTATTTTAGCACCGTGAGGGCCACGCCGGAAGGCGGCTACATTGTTAGCGGCATATTAAATTATAACTCGGGGAGTTACTGGCTACTGAAGTTGGATTCCTCCGGCTCCATCCAATGGCAGAAGACCTACCATGGCGGCGCGCAAGACCTTCTGCAATCAGTGCTGCCTGTCCCCGACGGTGGATATATTCTGGGCGGCGCTTCGAGTTCCGGGATTGCTGGCGATAAATCAGCCCCGAATCTAGGTGGTTCCGATTATTGGTTTCTAAAAGTGGACTCTCTCGGCAACAAGATTTGCGACACCACTTACGGCGGCAGCAGCGACGATTATGCAATTACGATGACGGTAGACGGCCAGCAAAACGTGTTGCTTAGCGGTTGGTCCTTGTCGGGCGTTAGTGGAAACAAGACCACCGTTAATTTTGGTGACCATGACATGTGGGCGGTTGCAGTCTCCGTGCGCACCGCGCCGGTGGGCACACCCGTCGTTCTGGTCAACGGACTTTATGATCCATCCAATAATTTTTCGCTGGCCGCGACGAATACCATTCAAGTCACACTGCAATCCACCTACCCCAACGGATTTATTTTCTACACGCTGGACGGCTCGGACCCGGATTTCACCGCGAATCCGTACACCGTCGGCGAGCCATTTCTCGTGACCAATTCATTATTGGTGCGCGCCATTGCCTACAATGACGACGGCTCCTTGTTTCAGGAAGCCGACCCGGTCGCGATACAAGTCGTCCCGGTTTATAATTTAACCAATACCACGCCCGGCGGCGGAAGTGTGGCCTTCGATCCGCCGGGCGGCATTTATTTGAGCAACGCTGCCGTAACTGCCACTGCCACCGCTTCCAACGGCTGGACATTCCTGCGCTGGCAAGGCGCTTCGTCCAGCACCGCCAATCCCGTCACCGTGACCATGAACAGTTCCACGAACCTCATGGCGGTTTTCGGAACGACCATCTCCCCTACTCCGCCCAGCGGCGGAAGCATCGCGCTCGCGCCCGCGCAAGGGCCGTATCCTTACGGCAGCACGGTCCGGTTGATCGCGATTCCCGCATCGGGGAAAGCTTTCAGTCGCTGGTTTAGCTTCACTGGGCCGTCTAATAATCCGCTCGATTTTCTCGTCATCAGCAACACCCCGGTCGTCAACGCGCTCTTCGGCAATCTGGCGGCGAATAATTTCACACTGACCACGCTGCTTAATGGCTCTGGCACTGTCACCAAAAACCCCTTCGCCGAATCTTACCTGAACAATTCCGTCGTGCAGCTCACCGCCGTGCCTGATTCCGGCAACACGTTCACCGGTTGGAGTGGCGATGCGGGCGGCGCACAAAATCCGCTTTCGGTGACGATGAACTCCACGAAAGTCATCACCGCAACTTTCGCCGCGAACGCAACTTTATCTGGCCAGCCTCCGATCGTCGCGATCACCAATCTCGCGCCCGAATTCATCTTCACCGCCCCGACAAATATTCTTATCAACGCCACCGCGAGCGATGCCAATCTCAACGGCTACATCACCCAGGTCGCATTCTTCGCGGGCACGAACGCATTGGGCGTAGCGTCCAATGCGCCGTACAGTTTCGTGTGGACGAATGCCCCAGTGGGCACAAATATTTTAACGTGCGTCGCGGCCGATAACTTTGGATTGGTCGCCACCTCCGCGCCCGTGACCGTCACGGTGCAAACGGCGTTGCCGCAAATCGGCCTCATCAGCCCAAACAATGGCGATAGTTTTATTACCCCGGCAAATATCCTCATCCACGCGCTCGCGTCGGACGCGGATAATTCGATTGCCCGCGTTGAGTTATACAATGGCAGCACCCTCCTCGGCAGCATCACTAATCCGCCGTATCAGTTGACCTGGAGCAATGTTCCCATCGGCGCTTATACGCTGACCGCCCGCGCGATTGATTCATTCGGACCGATTGTGACTTCCGCGCCGGTCAGCTTTTCCGTCATCGCACCGCCGTCCACGAACCCCGCTGTGTTCCAATTCAGCGCGGCAAATTATTCCGTGAACGAAAGCAACGCTTCGGTCACGTTGACGGTGCTGAACACCGGCAATTTTGGCGGACTCATCAATTATTTAACCCACGATGTCTCGGCGCACGGAGGCTCTGGTTTTTCCGGCGATTATACCACCGTGCAGGGATCGCTTACGTTCTCCAATAATCAATCGTCGGCCAACATCGTGGTTCCCATTCTGGATAATTTTCTCACGCGCGCCGATATTCAGTTTCAAGTCCAATTATTATTTCCCAGCCAGGGTTCGTCACTCGGCAGCCCTTCAACGGCAACCGTGACAATCCACGAAAACGACACCGGCGGCGCCAGCAATTCTCTGCTCTCCATCGCTTTCCCATCCGCTCAACCACCCACGGGCAGCGCGCTTCAAGTGACATTGCTCCCGCCGGAAGCCGGTGGCCAATGGCGGTTCGCCTGGGATGTCGGCTGGCGCAACAGCGGTGATACCGTTGCCAATTTGGCCGCGGACAATTATCCGATTCAATTTCGCAACGTGTCGAATTACCTCGCCATTCCATCGTCGGTCACGATTTCTGTGCCGAACAATACAACGGCGCGTTACACGAACCAATATTACCCGACCATTGGCCAGCCGAGTCCTTCGGATACGGGATCATTGACGGTCAAGATTTCGCCCAACGCGCCCACTGGCGCGGGCTGGCGGATTTTCGGCGAGACGGCGTGGCGCGCGCCCGGGTCCACCGCGTCCAATCTGCTCGTGGATATTTATCCCATCGAATTTGCGCCGGTGAGCGGCTGGTCCAAGCCTGTCAGCGAGGCGATCCAACTGGTGGGCGGACAAGGCACTTCCATTACGGTTAATTATCTGCTGGCATCGTCACCGCCGGCGGGCTTCGGCGGGCCGATTGCCGTCACGTCGGATTCGCTGAGTAATTCCTCGCTCTATCCCTTTCAATTCGACGGGCAGTTGCAAACCGATGTGGGTTATGGCAGCGGCGCGGTAGTGCGGCCGAATATCGTTTTGACCGCAGCGCACCTGGTATTCGATGACCAAACGCTAGCCTTTGCGAAAAATGCGTGGTGGTATTTTCAGGAGGAAGCGGGAGCTTTTCAACCTAAGCCCATCCAGGCACGCGGCTGGTTCATGTTGAGCGGATATGCGGCGCAACGCACCAATGATCTCGTCAACGGCGGCCTGAGCGTGGATCAATCCAGCCCGCAAAGCCGCGAACTGGATGTCGCCGCCATGTATTTTCTGACGCTCGCCGGACGCGCGGGCTACGGCGGATATTTGTCGTCTGACGCAATGCCCAATCCTTACTTGACCAGTTCCGCGGCGAAAATGGTGGCAGGTTACCCCGTGGATGGTTCCGAGTTCGGCCAGGTGGTGCAACCGGGTTTATTATATGTCGCGCCACCGCAGCCCTCATCCTCCACATTCACGCCGGATTATCAGGATACTTATACCGCATCCTGGTTTCTGGATTATCCCGGCGCGAGCGGTGCGCCCGTCTATGTGCAATTCAGCACGCCATCGGGCCCGTATTTTTATCCGGCGGGAATTTATTTAGGAACGCTGGGCAGCGGCGCGAGCAGCGTGTCCGTCGTCCGCGCGATCAAGAGCGACGTGGTTAACCTGATCAATCTGGCCGCGAGCGAAGGCGATGCCGGCACTAACAACAGCGGCGGCGGTGTGATCACATTTGTGGCCCCGGGAATAAGCGCGGACAATCGCGCGTTTGTCCAGGTGGCGTTGGATCCGCCCGCGGCGGTGAGCGCCGGCGCGGCGTGGCAGTTGCAAGGCGATACGGCTTTTGGCGTCAACGGGCTCAAGGGCATTTACACGCGCGCCATCACGAGCACAAATTTCGCGGTGGTATTCAAGCCGGTGGCCGGCTGGAATTTTCCGATAACCGTTCAAACCAACATTTCGCTCGGGCCGCCGGAGATCATTACCTTGACGGCGAATTACACCCTGCTCGCGGTTCTTTCCGCCGACCCGGTGCGCGGCATCGGCATCATCGGAGAACCCGGCACTTCCTTCCGAATCGAATACCGGACAAATCTCACGACCGGTCAATGGCTGCCTTTGCAGACCAATCTGCTCAGCGCGGGATTCAATCAGTTGTTCCCCTGGCCTCCGACCAACGGCCCTGCGGCATTTTATCGCGCCGTTCAACTTTCGCCATAAAGTGCGAGTTCATAATCGCAAGTTAATTGAGAAATACGAAATTGATATTTCAAAATAGACGAGGCTTCGTCGCCAGCGTCTCAGATTGCACCAGCACAGCGTCAAATTCCACTTGCGTCTGAAATTCCAAGTCGTTACGTTAAAAGTCTGTCGCCAGAGTAGCTCAGCGGTAGAGCAGAGGACTCATAAGCCTTTGGTCCCCGGTTCAATCCCGGGCTCTGGCACCACTTTTAATACCTCCATTTAAAATTCCTGCGTCTGCGCTTCCGGACAAGACCGACAGTCGTCTCCGCTTGGACCGGTTGACAGTAAATAAGAACCGTGACGAGATGCACCTCCCCGCTTCGCAAGCTTTTATAATTTTTTTTATTTACTTTTGTTTTCAAAGCGTGTTAAAAAAACTCCAGATTTTAGCCTCAGGGTCGCATTTGCAAGCATCGCAATTTGCAAAATGTTTTCAGTCGTTTCGCCCGTAGTCGCGCAGAGGTTTGTTAGTATGGAAAAAGCACGCTTATGAAGACGCAACGCATATTTTTTGCCGGAATTTCTCCTCTCATTGCCAGCGGTCTGCTTACTCTCGCGCTGCCGGCTTTGAGTGTTTTCGGCGCGGGCCCGCTCGATGACATGGTGAGTCGTGAACAAGCCAAGTTTATTCTCGCGGCGGCCAAGGCCGACAAATCTGCCACGACGATGGTCGGTGGCAAACCGGTCAACGCAGACGCGGAACACGCCCGTTTGTTTGTGGAGAGCAAATATCCTTCTGCCGCCACCTGCCGCACCTGTCATCCCAATCATTATCGCGAATGGTCGGTTTCCGCTCATGCCTACGCGCAGTTAAGCCCGGTCTTCAACACTTTTGAAGCCGCCGTCACGAAATTAACCCAGGGATCGAACGGTGATTTTTGTATTCGCTGCCACACTCAAGTCGGGATGAATCTCGGGGAATCCACCTTCATGAGTAATATGGATCGCTGCCCGACCTCTCGTGAAGGCATCACTTGTATCGTCTGCCATCGCCTGCGCAATGACTACGGCAAAATCAGCGGGCGTTTCGCGCTCGTTAAGGGTGACATCCTGACTCCGGTGTACGGGCCGACCGGCGATGCGGAACTCAAGCGCGTTCTCTCCCAGCCCGACGTTTATCGCGTCGTCACCAATGAAGTTCCTGGCCGAAAGATTCATACGGATGTAGTCAAGTTTCCCGCGCTCCGCACTTCCGGTTTCTGCGGCACCTGCCACGACGTGACCTTGCTGAATGGTTTCCGCCTCGAAGAAGCTTTTAGTAATTTCAAGAATTCTCCCGCCGCCCATCGTGGTGAAAATTGCCAGGATTGCCACATGGGCCTCATTCCGGGTAAAAAATCAGGCTACGCCGAAGAACCGGCGGCCATTGTCGGAGGCGTGCCGACGAAACCGCGCCGCCGCACGAATCACATGTTTGCCGGCCCGGATTATTCCATTATTAATCGTGGTTTTTTCCCGCACAATGACAAGGCGGCGGCTCTCGCCACGATTCGCGAATGGCTGACCTTCAATGACAAAGCCGGCTGGGGAACCGACAAGTTCGAAAATAGTGTGCCCAAGGATTTCAAATTCCCGACGCGCTGGGCTTCCGTGGACGACCGTTATGACGCGCGCGCCATTCTTAATGATCAATATGCCTTGCTGGCCGAAATCCAGAAGCAGCGCCTACAGATTTTGCGCCAGGGTTACCAACTGGGGCAGTTTGTGGTTCAGGAAGCCGATTCCAAAGGGCTGAAGTTCAAGATTCAGGTCCACAGCGGAACGGATGGCCATAATGTGCCGACTGGTTTCGACGCCGAGCGCGTATCTTATATGCAGGTGTTCGTCACCAACTCCGCCGGCAAGCTGGTCTTCCAGTCCGGCGACCTCGATCCCAATGGAGACATTCGCGACCGCCACTCCACTTACGTCTCTACCGGCAAGCTTCCACTGGACCCGTATCTGTTCTCGCTGCAATCGCCGTTCCTGACCAGCAATGTGCGCGGTGGTGATCGCGAACAGGTTTTGCCGATTAATTATTCGGTTGATCCGCTGCCCTTTATTCGGCCCACGACCTTTGCGGTGAATTTTACCGGACATCCCGCAGGTGCGCGAGTTCAACGCCGCGGCATGGAAGCATTTGAAAGCCGCTGGCCGGAATACAAGGTCAAGGCTTCGGAGTTGACCGATCCCGGCCCATATACCGTGCACATTCGCTTGCTGGCGGGCATGGTTCCCATCAATCTGATCAGTGAAATCAAGGTGGCGGGTTTCGACTATTTTATGTCGCCCCGCGAAGTTGCCGAAGCCGTGAAGAACGGCCAGTCGCTTTTATACGATAAGGAAATCAAGATCCAACTCGACGGAGCCAAACCAACCATCAACCTTGCGGACTTGGCCGATGTTTCGGCAAGCACCTATGTTCAGAAGTAAACTGACTCCCGTTCGTTCCCTAAACCAAAATATTGGCATCGCATGTTCGCTGGTCCTGGCAGCTTCAGGATCGGCTCGTGCGGATGGGACTAACACCGACACTAACACGAACACCAACACTGCCCCGGCAGCGTCCGCCAAAGCCACTGCGTCCGCCGCTCAGGATAGTGCCCGGTTTTCGGATCAACCGGCACCGCTGGATCTCGCCACTTTTCCAGAGCGGCCAGCGCCCATCATTGAGCTAGGTGATAAATTTTTGGGCAACGGAAACCTTCAAAAAGGCATCACTCTGCCGACCGGCGAAGTCATTTCGCCGAGCCTCTGGGTGTTCGGCCAGTTCCGTACCGCCGTGCAGACTTTCGATACCGGCTCCGGACCGGGAAGCCGCACGACGGAATGGGCCAATCGCCTCGACATTTTTGCCAATCTCCAATTATCAGGGACGGAACGTGTCGTCGTCGGCTGGCGTCCGCTGGATCGGTTCAATCCAAATGGTTCCACGGATTATGCCGGTTACCGCATCGAACCCAAGTCGAGCGACGGTCCTGACAGCTCGTTCAGCGCCACGCCGCGCACCCTGTTTTTTGAGGGTGAATTTGGCGAAATTTTTCCGACGCTCGACCAGCACGACAAGGAAAATTTTGATTACGGTTTCTCAGTCGGTCGCCAGCCGCTCACGTTGCAGGACGGCATTCTCGCCAACGATAACAGCGTGGATATGGCCACGATCACGCGCAATTCCATGTTAATTCCGGGTGGTTCATCGTTGCGTCTTTCGGGCTTGTTTGGCTGGGGACAAATCGAGCGCACGGACTATACCCTCGCCAGCGCGCCAAACGCGCAGGATCCGGGCGCGCTTTTGTTCGGCCTTGATAGCACGGCGGATTTTCCCATCAGCACGATTGAAAGCGATGTGCTCTTTGAATCCTCAAGCGCTTATGGGGATGAATTTTTTGCCGGCATCGGGGCACTGCAACGTATTGGCAAACTCAATACCACCTTCCGCGCCAATACTTCCGTGGCTATTGACGCGAGCGGCAAAAAGGCAACCAGCGGAACGCTATTTACGGCTCACTTGTCCTATACTTTGCCCGAAAACACCGACCTCGTTTATCTCGATACTTACTGGGGCATTGGCCGTTATAGTTCGGCAGCGCGCGACCCAAGCGCCGGCGGCCCGCTGGGTTCCATTGGTATTTTGACGGCGTCGGTGGCGCTCGGTCAATATGGCTCGCCGCTCAGCAATCAAGCCGACCACACTGCGGGCGGAGCAGTCGGTTATCAGATGTTTTTCGGCGAACTGCGCCGCCGCCAGTTGGTCATCGAAGTGGGTGGCCGCGCACCGACTCACGGGAGCGATCTCTTCCGCGAAGAATCCGTGGCGGGCATTGGTGTCCGTTTTCAACAGGCGTTTGGCCGCCGGTTTATCGGGATCCTGGATACGTTCGGAGGCGTTCGGGATTCCAATGAAGCAGCGGTGGGCGGGCGCGTCGAATTGCTCACAAAATTCTAGGTCTTCTTCGTTACATGGATCCTGCCAAAATACTTGCCGTCGGTGGTGCGATTTTATTCGTCATCGTCCTCCTGAACCTGTTGGTTCTTTTTTACTCCAACGTGCGGCGGACGGCGGCCATCCGCGTGCAGCGCCGGTTGGATGGGGAATTATTTTCCTGCCGGCTCAACCTGGCGCGGCTGCAATTAAAGCGGCAGGAAAGCGCCGGATCATGGAACGGCACGCGAAAATTCCAGATTGATAAAATCGTCAGCGAATGCGCGGACGTCTCTTCATTCTATCTCGTGCCCCATGATAAAAAAGCGCTGCCGCCGTTTCATCCCGGCCAATTCCTCACTTTTGAACTCGATGTCCCCGGCCAGCGCAACCGCGTCATTCGTTGCTACTCCCTTTCCGATCGTCCGCGCCCTGATTATTATCGTGTGACCATCAAGCGCGTGCCCGCGCCGCCGGATAATCCCAAGGGAAAACCCGGCCTCGTCTCCAGCCATTTTCATACCGCACTCAAAGCCGGGGACATCGTTGATTGCAAGGCGCCAAGCGGCGGATTCTTTCTCGATACCAGCCGCCTGACGCCGGTGGTGCTGCTCGCTGGCGGCGTGGGCATCACGCCGATGGTCAGCATGGCGAACGAAATCATCGAACTCACGCCGCAGCGGGAGACGTGGTTTTTCCTCGGCGTCCGCAATTCCCAGGACCATATCATGAAGGATTACCTGGACGTGCTGGCGCGCTCCAACAGCAACATCAAATTGCACGTCTGCTATTCGCGCCCACTCAAGACCGATGTCAAAGACCGGGATTACCAGCATGAAGGGCGCTTGAATTTTGAACTGCTCAAGAAGGAATTGCCCTCGAACAATTTTGATTTCTTCATGTGCGGTCCGGGGGAGATGATGAGTGATTTGCATACCGCCCTGCTCGAATGGAACGTGCCGGACGAGAGCATTCATTTTGAGGCCTTCGGCCCCGCGAGCGTGAAGCGCACCGCGCCGCCCACCGCCGAGCAGCCTGCTGGCCCGCAAACCAAGGTATCTTTCTCCCGCTCGAACCGGGAAGTGGCGTGGACCGGCCAATCAGCTTCACTGCTCGATTTGGCCTTGGCAGAAGAAGTGCCGATTGGGTATGGTTGCCGCGCAGGGAATTGCGGCAGTTGCAAGACCGCGATCAAATCCGGCAAAGTGAAGTATCTCAAACGCGCAGGTTGCGAAGTCGAGGCGGGAAGCTGCCTCACCTGCATTGCGGTGCCGGATGGAGATTTGACTTTGGACGCGTGACGGCACGCAAGCTCATGGCAGTAATTGAACGCTGAAATTACGGAACAACAATTATGCAAAAACTTGCCTTCTCGATCAAATTAATGGCGCCGCTGCTCGCCCTCGGCCTGCTCCAAAATATTCATGCCGCCGAAGATATTTACCACACCGACCCCGCGAAGGTGATGGGCCCGGAGGCCTGCAATGAATGTCACGCGCCCGAAGTCGAGGCCTGGAAACTCACGCATCATTTCGATACTTTCAATTCCATGCATCGCCGTCCCGAAGCGCGGGACATCTCCAGCAAGATGGGCATCCGCCGTATCAAGGAAGAGAGCCTTTGCCTCAAGTGCCATTACACGGAAAAGAACGATGACGACGGCAAAGCGCAGGTGATCTCCGGCATTTCCTGTGAGTCCTGCCACAGCGCGGCCAAGGATTGGATCAAGGTTCACAGCGCCAAAGATGACCCTGACCGTCTCGCGAAAGCCGAAAAACTCGGGATGCTTCGCCCAAATAATTATTATCGCGTCGCGGCAAATTGTTTTGGTTGCCATACCGTTCCCGAGGAAAAACTCGTGAACGTCGGAGGTCATAAAGCGGGCAGTGATTTCGAATTGGTTTCGTGGCTTTCCGGTGAAGTGCGCCACAACCTCCAAAAATCCGCGGGCAAGGTAAACGAGGAAATCCCTGCTGAACGCCGCCGCATGCTCTACGTCGTTGGTCGCGCCTTGGACTTGGAATACAGCTTGCGCGGTCTCGCGAAAGCCACGGAAGACGGTGATTACTCGAAGGGGATGATCGCCCGCGCCACCGCCGCCAAGGCCAGCCTTGACGAAATTGCCAAGGCCACCGGCGCAGCGGAAGTGACAAAGATCAGTGCGGCTGTCAGTGCCGGTGATTTAAAAATTAATAATGCCGACGCTCTGAATAAGGCCGCCGACGCCATCAGCGAAATCAGCAGCGGCTTCGCCAAAAGCCAGGACGGCACCAAGCTTGCCAGTGTTGATCCTCTTATTCCCGGTCCTGACAAATACAAGGGAACGCCCTATAAACCTTGATTGATTTTCAGGGCGTTCGCGGGAACAAAATATCAAACCCAAAATGCCGATCGCGCGGTTTGCGCTGGGCCGGTGTGTGGAAAAGCTGTTACCTTTTTTGGCGGAGTCTTGAAACTTTAAAAACGCACTCAAATATTTTTTGCGATGCCTGAAGAAGCACAAAGCATAAAGCGGCCGCAACGCTGGGACGTTCCTTTCTGGAACGAATCCGCGGAATTTGAGATCGCGCCCATGACCGAGGAAGAAGTGGATCGTCTTCTGCAAATTCCACTGTTTCGCCAGATGGATCCCACGCGTTTTCCAAAAAACACTTCCTTGCGCGATATTCTCCTGAACGACGGCCGCGTCCGCAAATTTCGCAAAGGCGACATCATCGTGCGGCAGGGCGATTACGGAAATTCCGCTTTCATCGTCCTTTCCGGCACCGCGCGGGTGGTGCTGGATAAACTCAGTGACCGCGTCACCGGACGCCAGGAACCGGTGCGCAAAAGCGCCTTTAGCGCGTTCGCCCAATGGTGGCAAAATCCCAAACTGCCGGAAGTGCGCCACCTCGGCGTAAAGAGTCCCGAACGCGAAGCCGGACATACCGACATCATTGCCCGCACGGACCCGGCGGTGTTCGTGCAGGACATGAACGTCATCATCAAGGACAAGCGCACGGTGGATTTGCCCGCCGGCGAATTGTTCGGTGAAATCGCCGCGCTGAGCCGCACCGCACGCACGACCACGGTCATCGCGGGGGCGGAATCCGAGATGCTCGAGATCCGCTGGCAGGGTTTGCGCGAGATCCGCCTGCACGCGCCCGAGTTCAAAGACTATGTGGACCGCCTCTACCGCGACCACAGCCTCAAGAATCATTTGCGCGAGACGCCGATGTTCAGCCATCTCAACGATGAAACGCTCGCGCGCGTCGCCGCTGTCACGGAATTTCTTACGTTTGGAAAATTCGAGTGGTATGCCACCTTCACCAAGATTCGCGAAACCACCGCCCCGGATCGCATCCAGAAAGAACCGGTCGTTGCGCAGGAAGGCCATTATCCGAACGGGGTGTATTTGATCCGCAGCGGCTTCGCGCGGCTAAGCGAAACTTTCAACAACGGCGAGCGCACTGTCAGTTATCTCGGTCGCGGACAGATTTTCGGTTTCGAGGAAGTGGCCTTGAACTGGATGAAAAAAAGCGACTTGCCGTTTCAGCGCACCTTGCGGGCGGTCGGTTACGTGGACGTGCTGTTTGTCCCCACGCCCGTCATTGAGCAGCACGTTCTTCCGGGCATGCCGGAATCGGAACTGCCGAAACCGCAGCCGGTCTCGATTGACAAGCGCAGTCAACGCCGCAGCCATGATAAAATTCCGCCGGAGATGATGGAATTCATCGTCGAACGGCGCTTCATCAATGGAACCGCGACGATGATCATTGACATGGATCGTTGCACGCGTTGTGACGATTGCGTCCGTGCCTGCGCCGCCACGCACAACAATAATCCACGCTTTCTCCGGCACGGGCCGATCGAAGACCATTTCATGATCGCCAATGCGTGTATGCATTGCCAGGACCCGGTGTGCATGATCGGTTGCCCGACGGGCGCCATCCACCGTGATTCCACCCATGGCCGCGTGGTGATCAATGACCTTACGTGTATCGGTTGCGCCACCTGTGCGAACAGTTGCCCGTATGACAATATTCAAATGGTCACGGCGCGCAGCACGGATGGCCGGCCTTATTACGATCAGGCGACCAATCAGCCGATTCAAAAAGCCGCGAAGTGCGATTTGTGTTCCACGCAAATTACCGGACCGGCTTGCGCGAATGCCTGCCCGCACGATGCCCTCGTGCGAATGGACATGCGCAACGTGGATAAACTCGCCGACTGGCTGAAACAACGATGACGCTCACTTCCCGCCGGCATTTTGCCTGGGTGTTGTTTGCCATCGCCGCAATCGTGGCGTGGGTGGTGGACTATGCCCTGCGCATCGAGTTGCGCCGCGCGGAAATCGTGACGGGGTTGACCTTGTTTATCGTCGTCGTCTTCCTGACACTTTTCAACGCGCGCAAAAAACTGCCATTCCTTCCCTTATTGCGCGCCTCGACCTGGATGCAGATCCACATTTACGTCGGCTTGCTTAGTTGCGTTTTGTTCGGCTTGCATACCGGCTGGCGCGTGCCGACTGGGACTTTTGAAACCACCCTGGCAATTTTATTTTATCTCGTTGCCATCAGCGGCATCGTCGGGCTGGGCATCTCTCGCTGGCTTCCGGCGCGCCTCACTGTCTATGGCGAAAACGTGATCTTCGAGCGCATTCCCGCGTTGCGCGCGACGTTGCGGCGAGAAGTGGAAGAGATGGTTCTAGAATCGGTCGGCAAGGCGCAATCCTCGGCCATCGCCGATTTTTACGATTTGCGTTTGCGCAACTTTTTTCAAGGAACCCGTTACATGTGGTATCACGTGATCGGCTATCGCCAGCCGCTGCTCGATTTGCTTTCGGAAGTCCGCGGGCTCGAACGCTATCTTAATGCTGAAGAACAAGCCATCCTCGCGCAAATCGTCGAGCGCATTCACGCCCGGGACGATCTGGATTTTCAAAAGGCCCGCCAGGGTGTGTTGAAAGGCTGGCTGTTCATCCACATTCCTTTGACCTATTCCATGCTCATCGCCGCGATGGTTCACGGCGTTCTCGCGTGGAGGCTCTCATGATTTCCCGATAATGCGCCGCCTCCAGGAATTTGGCTTCGACAAAAGCCCTTACGAACGGCCCAATCAAAAATGGGTCTGTGGCCGCGCGCGCGATGGCCAATGCTGCCTTGCCGGCCCGGACGAAAAGGGCAACTGTATGGCGAGCGCCGAGTGCCGCCCCTTGCGCAAAGGCGATCGCTGGCAATGCGCGCGTCCCGCGTTTCTCGGCGGCCCCTGTGCCGAAGGACCTTCGCCCACCGGCCAATGCTGCCGGGTCATCCCCAAGTGCAGCCCGGTTCGCAGCGTGCGTTCCTGGCGCAGCCTGACCGTCATGCTCGTGGCGGGCGTTACGCTGGCTGCGCTTTTTATCCTGCTCGGCTTGAAAGACGGCAATCGCGCGTTCTCGCCGGGCCAGCTTAGTTTTTCCCATCGCTCTGCTGGCGAAAATTGCAATGAATGTCACGACGGTCTGGAGCCGCGTCCCGCGCGCTGGCTCGTGAAAACTCCCGACTCACACTCCGCGCACGCCGGCAGCCAGCTTTGCCTAAACTGCCACAACGTCGGCGATTCGCCGCTGCAACCGCACGCGCTCGCCGCTGCCGACTTGCATGCGCTGACCGAAGCCGCGCAGAAAAAAAATAATGCCCACAGCCGTCCGGCTGGCCTGATGCTCGCTTCATTTATCCCGAGCATCGGCCACTCGCAAACCGAAGGCATTGCTTGTGCGACTTGCCACAAGGAACATCGCGGCGAGGAGGCCGACCTGAAAAAAATCTCCAATCAGCAGTGCCAGAGCTGCCACGCCACCCAGTTCGCCAGTTTTGCCGAGGGGCATCCACAGTTCACCAGTTATCCTTTTGAACGGCGTACCCGGATTATTTTTGATCATCAATCTCATCTGCGTGAGCACTTCAGCGATCCCACGGTCGCGAAGTTCGCGCCCAATTCCTGCCTCGATTGTCATTTGACCGATTTGCGCGGCGGTACGATGCTCGTGAAATCGTACGATGTCATTTGCGCTTCCTGCCACGATGACCAGATCAAAGCCAAGTCGGCGGCGAAAACCGGCATCCCCTTTATCGGAATTCCTCGCATGGATGACCAAACATTGAAGGGAACTAACTCGATTGGCCAGTGGCCGGAAGACGCCGACCAGCCGCTGACTCCTTTTCTGCGTTTGATTCTTTCGGGTGATCCGACGGTGCGTGCAGCTCTTCAAAAATTGCAGGGCGTGGATCTTTCGAGTCTCCCGAAAAAAGATCCCGATAAAGTAAAAGCCGCGCAAACGCTGGCGTGGGGAATCAAGTCCTTGATCTTTGATCTGAACTCGCACGGCCAGGAAGAACTCCTGAAACGAATTACCGCCAGTGCCGGACGGCCGCTATCGAATTTCGAAAAAGAAGGCGTGGTCGCATTCTTCAATGCCGAGGCTTTTCGCAATACTTTTCAGGGCGCATTTCCCAAGCTGCAAAAAGAAGTCATTGACTATCGCAAATCCGGAGTTGCTCCCGCGACTGAACTGGTTCCTTCGCCTGATCTGCCGCCGCCCGGCCCTGTCAAAAATGTGCCGCCGGACGAATGGGTGGACAACGGCGGCTGGTATAGTCCCGACGGCTCGTTTACGCTTTATTATCATCCCCGCGGCCATCGCGACCGTTTCCTCAGTTCATGGATGGATCTGACGGTTGATCCTGCCTCCACCGCCGACCCCGCGGTTTCACAAGCCTTGTTCAAGCAACTCACCGCGCCGTCTGCGGTGGGGATGTGCGCCAAGTGCCACAGCGTGGATGACTCGCCGGTCAAGCAAATGAATTGGAACTCCTCGCGCCCCGATCCGCTCGAACATAAATTTAATCACTTCTCCCATTCCACGCATTTGAGCCTGATGGATGCGCGCGGATGTTTTACCTGCCATTCCATGACCGATATGGCCGGCAAAAAAGAAACTTATGCTTCCGCATTTGAACCGGGTCAGCGCGATCCGGCCATCTTCCACAGCAATTTCCGCACGATAGACAAGAACGCCTGCGCCACCTGCCACCGTCCCAATCTGGTCCGCCAGGATTGTTTACTTTGCCACAACTATCACATCGGCCATTTTAAGCCCGTCGTTCCCCATGCCAATATTGTCGCCACCGCGATATCGGCGGGTCATTAAAAATTTACTCCGCCGTCTTCGCTTCCGACCGCAATTTTCCCACTGCTTCCAACCGGTTTCGCACGTGCATTTTTTGGCAGATGCTTTTTACATGGCTGCGCACGGTTTCAAAACCGATGTTCAACTGTTCCGCGATCTCTTTATAGAGATAGCCCAGCGCCAGCAGATTCAACACTTCGCGCTCCCGCAAAGTCAGGTTCTCAGTCTCGGTCGGTGAAGGCCCCAACGCATGAAAATGTTCCACCACTTTGTTCGCCACATGGCTCGACATCGGCGCTCCGCCTTTATAGACATCGCGAATCGCTGCCAACAATTCCGCCGGCGGACTCGACTTGATCAGATAACCGTTCGCGCCCGCCTTCAGCGCGGCAAAAATCCGTTTGCTGTCTTCATAGACCGTCACCATCACAATGTGCGTGGAGTGATCGTGCTTGCGAATCTCGGTTAAACATTCGATGCCCGACATTCCCGGCAGCTTGATGTCCATCAACACCACGTCCGGCTTGGCCACGAGAATTTGTGGCAAAGCTTCTTCTGCCGACGAATAAGCGCCGAGGCACTTGATATCCGCCGCCGTTCCCAAAATTTTCGTGAATTGCTTTCGCAATCCAGAATCGTCTTCCACCACCACTACGGATTTTTTCATAATGAGCCTTTCTGTGGCGGTGATTTCTCAAACGCCTTTTGAACCGTCTTGCGAACCATTCGGTCCCGATTTCCCGTCACCCGATCCAATCACCAACTTAAAATGAATCGTCGTCCCCTGCCCCGGCGAACTTTCAATCGCGCAATTTCCACCCAGGCCTTCCAATCGCCGCTTCATATTTTTCAATCCGTGTCCGGCCGGCACGCCGGCCTGATCGAATCCGCATCCGTCGTCCTGAATGGACACATCGAATAATTTATCCGCGAAAGTGATACGCGCTGTCACGAGTGTGGCGCGCGCATGCTTGATGATATTATGTACCGCCTCGCGCGCTGCCATGCTGAAGTTATGCCGGATGCGGCTCGACACATTGATCTCCAGCGGCAATGGCGAGACATGGATGCGGCAGCGCAACTGCGCCTGCGTGCACATTTCGTTGATGGTTTGCCGCAGGTAATCTCCCATCGCATTAACATTGTCATTCTCCGGGTCCACCGCCCATACCGTTTCATAAAGCGCCGAGACCAAATCCCGCGACACTAAATAAATCTGGTCAAACTCCGCGCGCGCCTTCTCCGACAAGGTTGTGTCCTTCTGCGCCATGCCGCTCATCATCGAGATCTGCGTTACCCGTGCGCCCAAATCGTCGTGGATGTCGCGCGCGATTCGCATGCGCTCCTCTTCGAGCGCGCGCTGTTGCTCCAGCAAAAACATCGCCCGCTGCATTCGCCGCGAAGTGTAGTATCGCACGCTCAGCGCCACGACCACGACCACCATCATTGCCATCGCTCCCCAGAACCACGGCGATTCCCAAAATGGCCGCGGCACCCGCACTGCCAATTCCGTCTTGCGTCCGGTTGGCTTCCCGAGAATCGTCACCTCCTCAACTTGAAAAACAAATTTCCCCGCTGGTAATGTTGGATAAACCGACGAATGGTCCCGGCTCTCGCCGATGGAATACATTTCGTTCCATTCCATCACCATATTATCATTGGGCATCACCCGCGGCGCGCTTTCCTTTGCGTTATGCCATTCGGCATGGCCGAATGGATCTTCGTCAATGATCGCCATCGCTTTGGTTTTCGGCGCGCTGCCGATCTCGACCACCTTCGCCATGCTCGGCCGCGTGCCGTCCGTCAGCCACGCATTGGTGGCCTGATTTATTCCTTCTTCATCCGCGTCCTCATCGAATGGCGAACGCAACAAAATCTTGGGCTTGCCGGAAGAAATTTTGGAAACGACCAAATGATCAATCACGTAAATCCCCAGCGTCGAAGGCGGCCCGGCTGAAGTGAACACCACTTGAAAATTTGAAGCGCCCGCCGGCACAGTCAACGTCTCGCGCCGATGCGTTAGCGGCGAGCTTTCCAAACCTCCATTCCAGCCGGCGCTTTCTCCTCGCACTTTAAATTGCATTTGCTCCACCAGGTCACCCGCATCGTTACAAAATCGTACCGTGGCGAACATGTAACCACCGCCCATCTGCCAAGTGGAATCATAACCCGCCAATTTATAATTCAACCGCAGCCGCGGATCATTCGTGCCGGAAGCCAGCCCAAAACGAAATTGAATTGCCAGCGGCGACGCGCCCAGGTTGATGCTGCTTCCCCGCTGCCATTGCAGGGATTTTCCATTGACCTCAACTCCGTTGACCTCCACCGGATTTATCTCTTGCGCGAAGCCGCAGGTTACGCCCGCCAGCCACGCTCCCCAAAGCACGAGGATAATCGAAAGTCGAATCGTTATCCGGTGTTTCATGCGCAGGTTCTAACATTTTCCGCTTCGCATTCCAACTTTTACTCCTTCGCAATGCGCCCAGGCTTTTTGAAATGGTTCCCAGTTGCGAAAAACTTCATGGACTTTTCTGCGGGACGATCATCGGTGTCTTTGCATCCACCGTTTTTGAAACTCGTATCACTTCTCGGCTTGCCGCTTTCTCAATCACCAATTCCACTTGCGACGGCTTCTGTCCCGTTTCATCAAACACGGTCAAATCATTTTTCCCCGCCTTCAACCAGCACTCCGGAATATATAACGAATCAATTTTAATTTTCTCCGGGTAGCGCCCAAGATCGCGCCCATTCACCCACATTGTCCCGCGCGAGAGCCCGTGGAAATTCACCCGCAAAATAGGATGTGCTCCCAATTCACCCGGCGGCATGTAATTAAAATTCGCGTGATAAAACGTCGGCGCTCCCTTCGCATCCGCAATCTCACTCCACGATTTTATCGCGGCCAGATCCGTCTCCACTCCGCCGCGCATCGCCCAGCCCGGAATATCATTTCGCAAGCCGTCCATTTCCAATTTCTGCGACCCCCAAAGTCCCTTGTTGTTGAAATTATCCAGCGTTCCCAAATAACCGAACGCCTTGCTGCGCCCGTGATGCGAGGCAAACACGGCGATTGAATTTGTTCCCGCCGCAAAATCCGTTCGCGCCACATTCTTCTCTATCGTCACGTGCCGCCCGTTCACAAACACCTCCATGTTATCCGCGCCGTGCAACCGCAATGCCCCGCTCGCCGGCGACGGCACGTTCACGCTCGCGCGATACCACGCGAACGCGCTCGTGTCGCCATCCGCGCCCATCTGCGCCGGCCCCGGCGACCGTCTCCATTTTGAATCGTCGAACGCTGGCGATATTTCCCGCATCGCCGACATCTTCCAATTCGTCAATTCCGGCGCCGCCTTGCCGTCCAATTTCAAATCCGCCTTCACGCCCAGATGGAAGCTCTGCTCCCGCCCGCCAAACACCGCAACCTGCCCGCACGATGCCTGCCCGTACGGACGCTCAATCGTCACCGAAATCTTTTTCCCGTTCTCTTCGATGCCCTGCACAAACTCCGGTCCACACACCACAAACTGCCGATTCGTCGCTCCGACAATCCAAGTGTACGCTGTCAAATCTCTGTTCAACGCCAGCACGCGAACACATTGTTTGCCCTGCTCCAGTTTGAATTCCTCCACGCCGTTCTTGGGAATCGTGATTTTTAAATTCAACCGATTCCCGTCAATCAACTCCGTCTGAAAATTTTTCGACGCCCCCTTCCACATCCCTGCTTTCACGCCACCCTCGACCGATAAGCTCACGCGTCCCGTCTTCTCCGGTTGCCCATAAACCACCAAGGTCACCGTCTCGCCATTCCGCGCGATTGCCAGCACGGGTAACGTCGCCTCCACAACTTTCACACTGTCCGTCACACGAACATTTTGCGGCAGCGCGTACACACTCGATTGCGCCAGCTTCATTTCCTCACCGGATTTAAACGTCGCCGTAATTTCATTGGAACTCGAGTTCTGCACAAAAACCAATGTGCCCGCGCCACTGCGACTCTTCCGCGCCCCAATCACTTTCACACCCGTGCCTGTGGCGAAATCCGCGTAATCACCTCGCGCATCGCCGCCATTCGCGAGTATCTCAGGAAAACTCTGTGCAAGTTGGTTCGCACGCTTCATTATATAATAGGTCGGACGCAAATCCCCGCCCTGCCCGATCGCCGCGCCGTCGTCATAACTCGCTGCCATCTCGTCATTGTTCCACGTCTCAAAATCCGTCCCGCCGTGCAGCATGTAGAAATTATATCCGCCCCCGCCGTGCGCGAGGATCGTCCAGATCGCATTCTCAATCTCGTGATTCCGCTTTTCCGCCAGCGACCCGTAAGTATCGAACCATCCCGACCAGAATTCCGTCGTGATCCACGGATTCGTGCGCTTCTCGGGATCGAGATTGCCAGGCGTCGGCGCGGCGCCGTGATGCTGTCCGCTCATGAAGTGCGGCACATCAATCCCGAACTTCATTGCCTCGTCATTCAAATGCACGAAGTAAGGATCATTCGTCACCACGCCCCAGCCCAGCGGATGCTCATTCTCTAATTGCACCAGCACGACATTTCCGCCGTGATCAATCTCGTGCTTCGCGACCATCGGCAAAATTTTTTCATACCAATGGTCGTTCCAGCTCAGCCACGCTGGATTATCACCGCGAACCTTGAACGGCGGCTTAAACTTCAGCCACACCGGGTAGCCGCCCGAATCCCATTCCGCGCACACATACGGTCCAACGCGCACCATCGCGTATAATCCCATTTGCTGCGCCGTCTCCAAAAATTTTTCAAAATCCTTGTCGCCCGAAAAATCAAACTGGTTCTCCTGCACCTCGTGGAAATTCCAAAACGCATAAGTCTCCACGCCCGCAAAACTGGCCTGTTTCAATCGCAGCAACCGGTCTGCCCAAAGTTCGTGTGGCACGCGCGAATAGTGAATGGAGCCCGATGAAAAAAAGGTGCGCTGCCCGTTCATGGAAAACCCGGCGCCATCGAAATCAATGTAGGGTTTGACCGCGTCCGTCAGCGGATACATCAAATCATTCTCCACCTTTTTAGGCTTTTCCTGTGCTGATGCAGCAACAACTAAAAACACCACGCCCCACGTGAGAAAACGCCAAAGCCAATTCATTTTTGCTTTAACAAAACCATGTAGAACCCGTTCGAACATCGCTGGGATTGTTCTCACGGCAACCTCGGCCGCTTGTTCGGCGCGGAAACCGCGTTCCAATAATATTGAGACCATAGATTATCCAGCATCGAATACTCAACATGACCATCCGTGCAAGCGATATTCACTCCGCCTTTGGGATAGGGCTGAGTGTTGAGCACATTTTTTGGAGCTGCCTTCGGACTTGAGATGCCGTGCCGCAGGATGCAAATACGATCCATCATATTATTATCTCCGTTGCCGCCGCCATCGTACAAATCCGTCGGCGGCGTGTCCGCGTTGCCATAGGAACTTGCGTTTCCGCTCGGCCAGCCGTCCGGCCACGTCCCATCTACAAACATAGGAGTCTGCGAGGGGAATTTCACCAAGTCCAATTTGCCGAACATTCCGGCTTTGCCGACATTCGCCTGCGGCGTCGAACCGTCCGCCAGATAATTCACCGCCGAACTTTTCGGGTCGAACAACCAGCCGTTCACAAAGTAACTCGCCGCGGCAATATTGCCGTTGCGCGACCACGCGTAAGCCGCCGTGCCCTGGCTCGGTGGTGCGCCCGGAGGCCAGTTGTTGGTTCCCGCCGCCGGGCAAACCTCATCTCCCGTCGCATTCGCGGAATAAGTCAAAATCGGAGTCACCCAATCATTATTAAAATCATATTGCAGCGGCCCATTGTCTTGTTCATACATGAATCCCGCCAGCGCCAGTTGCTTGATATTACTTCGGCACTTGATGTCCTGCGCTTTGCGCTTGGAAGACGCCAAAGCCGGCAGCAAAAGTCCCGCGAGAATGGCGATGATTGCGATAACCACCAGCAACTCGATCAAAGTAAAGCCAGTACAACGAATAGTAGACGGACTATTTTTTGTTTTCATACAGTGTAGAATTTTCATTGGCAATATTCGTAGTTAGTCCCGCTCATCATTGTATTCGCAACATATAGAATTGCGTCGCGTTCGATGAATTGACCGAGTTCGTAAAATTAAAGCCTCCGGAGGAATCAAATAAGTTCGTGGCCAGAATTTGCCACCTAATCACCGGCAGCAACAAATTGGTCGTCATCAGCACCAGGTATCCCATCCCGGGGATGCCGTTGTTCCCGGTGAACACCAGCGCCGAACCCGAATTCGATACGTGGCCGATTACCGGTGACAATACTGGGGTGACGACGCTGGCTTGCGGCGAATTCTCGCTCTCGCCATTGGCATTCAAAGCGGTGACCACATAATAATAAATCGTGCCGTTCAATAACCCGCTATTCGTGAAACTGAGGCTCGTCAAGTTGCTTCCCACCATGACGTAAGGGCCGCCCGCCACAGTAGAAACCTTCAAATTATAGCCGGTCGCTCCACTGACCGCCGACCAATTCAGAACCGACTGTCCCGGCCCAACGCTGGCGGTTAATTGCGCCGGCGGCGCTGGTACCGAAGTTATGTTACCGAAGAAAAAATCTAACTCTCCCGTATAAAGGCCAGTCGCGGTATTCATCTGTCCCGCTGGCCCCAGATTTCCTGCTGTATTAAATTTTTCTCCGATCGGCGTGATCCCATTTAAAAACGAAAGCGTGCCCGATGGATAAGCCACATTCACGTTGGCGTTGTCGGTATTTGGCGGTGTAAGCAATCGAAAAAATAAATTGGAAGTCGCAGTCGCAACCGTGATGGGTCTTTCCGTCGTCTGTAAGGTGGCCCAATAAAGCTGCCCGTGATAGCCTTCAAACTCGGGATAATTCCATTGACTGGTCGTAGGCAAACCCACCTGCGCCGCGTAATTCGTGGATTGCCCTGTCCACGTATAATTGAATGCTTTGGTATGTCCGAAGATTTCCTGCCCGCGCAGCCGGTTTTTGTAAACCCGATACGGCCCCTGCCCTACCCAATTCATGGCCGTCACTTTATTGCTGGGATAGTCAAACGTGATCCCCATCCAATTTTGCAATCCGGTGGAAGTATAGCGATAGGACAATTTCAACCAACCGTCCGACCGCAACGTCCACTGAAATCCATTCGCCGCGCTGGTGATGTCATTCACGAGCACGATGTAGTTCGTGCCATCAAAATAATTCGTGATGCTGCTTACCGTCCAAACCGTGCCGTCTGCGGGACGTGGACCATTGGCGAACGAAACCGCCTGATTGGAAACTGTAAGACTATTCAACACCCCGCTGGAGCCGTTAAAATGGAATATGCGCGGCCCGTTTGTCACAATGATTTCCGATCCATTATTGATCGCGGAAATAGCCGGTGCTCCTTGCGTCGGCGTTCCGACAATCCGATCGCGAATTTGCGTCACTGATCGCAAAGGCCACGTCCACGTATAGATATTTCGCCCGAACGGGTCGGTGGCTGTGAGCCGGAGCGCATCGTAATTAGTCCATGCGCCTGGAAAAGCTTTCAGGCTGATCGTGCCGGTGGTCTGTGGCGCAAGAGCCGGCCCGGCGAACGCTCCACTATCTACGGAAACAAGAAAACCACCCGTAAGCGCGTTTGTGCTGAACGCGCTCGCCGAATCATTCGCACCCGGGAGCGCGCCAAGCTGCCAGTCAAATGTGCATTGGCTCAAATCGGTAAAATCAAAACGATTTGAAATTGCGAGCGTCCCGTTGAAAGAGGTCAAACTCGGCGCGCCCACTTGCACCGGGCTATAGACCGCTTTGTAAGTATAATAGCTTGCCTCTTTTTCCCGAAACGGCCCCATCACGCCATCCGGCGCGGACTGTCCTTTGACATCCATGATGCCGCCTTGATCCGTGCGGATTTGCCCGCTATCCGCGAATACCCACTCGAACATTCCAATGCCATTGGGTGCCGTGCGCATGGCATCCCAAAACTCCTGCAAACTAGCCCCGCCCGCACCGTCATAGAGGCCATGCAAAACTTCGGTGCAGGAATAAGCCATCTTGCCCGAACCCAGGCTGCCTGTGAATCCGCTATAAGAAGGATAGTGGTCATCCTTCACGTTGTTGAACGTGCTTTGTGGACGATTGATATGCCGGTTCTGCGGGTCCCAGATCGCATAGACATTCGTCGCTCCAGTGCCATTATTGTCAACGGTGGTATTCCATCCCGATTCATTGCCATTATCCCAGGCAATAATGCACGGATGGTTCACATCCCGCACCACCAACTCCTTCACCAAATTGGACGCCACCGAATTATCATAGGCAGCTTCCCACCCGGTAAGTTCATCATAGACATAGATGCCTAGACGATCGCATTCGTCCATGAACCCCTTGCTCGGCGGATAATGCGTCATGCGAATCGCGTCCAGATTCATGTCCTTGATCAAAGCCAGATCGAGATCCGACTGCCCAAGGCTGCTGGTGCGTCCGGTGGTCGGCCACTCCTCATGATGGCAAATGCCGCGCAACACTACTTTTTTGCCATTGATGAAGTAACCCTGGCCGCTGACAAACGTAATGGTGCGAAATCCGATCTGATTGGTCAGCGTATGAACGACCTGGTTGTTCGTATCCAGAAGCTGAACAGTTAAAGTATAAAGATTGGGAAATTCCGCCGACCAGGTATTCGGCTGGGGCAAATTCGCGGAAAGAAAAATATTGCTTGATCCACTCGCGACGGGAGCCGAAAACGCCGCGCCTAATTGCACATTGTTTGAATCCGTCACGAACGCGTTCACCGAATAGTTGGCGTAGGCGTCTCCCAAATAAGCATTCACCGTGATTTGTCCATTCGCTTGCGGGTTTACGGCAACGCGATCAATGTATGCTGCCGGGTTGGCTTGCAAATAGACCGGGCGGAAAATGCCGCTGAAATCCCAAAAATCCCCCTTCTCTTCCGCTTTCACAATCGAGGCGTTTTGCGACCACCTTCTCGCCGTCACTCGCAACACATTGGTCGCGGCTCCAGGCACGACATTCGCAGTCACATCATATTTGAACTCATAGAATCCTCCCTGATGCGTCGGCCCCACTGACTGCCCATTCACCGTGACCGAGGTATCCGTGAAAACGCCTTCAAACACTAAAAAAATCTTCCGGCCTGCCCACGCCGAAGGGACGGAAAAAGTATAACCATAAATTCCGGTTTCCGAATTGGATACCGAGCCGTTATTTCCGTAATTGTAAGTTCCAAATCCCTGAGTCTCCCAACACGACGGAACCGCGATATTCGTGGCCACTCCCGCCAAACGTCCGCTGGTCACCATGAAGTTCCATTGAACCGTATTGTCTTTGTCCGTCCCCGATAAGTATTGAATCTGGCTCGTCGCTTCGGGCGTTTGCGTGACAAAAGACTGAGAGGGAGTCGCAAAAACGGTTCCCTCTGAATTAGCAGCCTGCGCCGTGTAATAATAGGTTGTGTTGGTAAGCAAGTTGAACGCGGTGTAACTAAAACTGCCGCCTTGCGTTCCCAAACCGACGCTCTTAGTCCACGCGGCAGGGTTTGTCCCTCCGTCGCTTGTGCCATAATAAATAGTAACATTCGGGACTTCATTCCCCGTTGAAATAATGCGGCCATTCAAGGTCGCACTCGTTCCCTGCACGTTCGACACCGGCAAGTTCACGAGCGCCGGCGCAGTAGTCACAGCCGCGCCTATCGTCAAAGTATTCGTGCCGGAAGGATCCACCACATTTTTGTTGGTAGTCAGGGCATTAATTTGGCTGGCCGTATAACTATTGCCTTTAGTAAGAGCAACGCCATCTATGCTTGCAGCGGCAAAACTCATGTTGTTATCAAGCAATAAAACGCTATTCGCATCTTGTATCACCAGGGTCGCCGCGAAGTCATTGAATGGAACCGTTGCGTCAAACTGGGCCGGACCGTCCACGCCGTTGGTGCCGGCTCCTCCCGCAATGGTAATGGTATTGCTGGCTCCCAACGCCCCCGGCGCGCCAGCTTGCAGCCAACCAGCCGTTACCGTCATGTTTCCCTGATAAGCATTGTTGGAATTGGCAAATACAAAGTTCGCATAATTTGTGGCCGGAGGTTCGCTGGTGCCGTCCGCATTGAACGCCATGATCGCATTTCCCAGCGTCAAATTATTTGTGCCGGAGAGAGGCCCAGTGAAGATATAGGCGCGCACGCCCGAGGCCGCACCGGAACTTAGGCTGTTCGCCGTCAATCCATCTTGCGCCGCCCAGATAAACGAATCTGCAACTACGCTGACCGGCCCGCTGATCACCGCGATCACGTCATCGCCATTGGCCAGGTTGCCGCCGCTAAGAATTAATCCATTGGAACCGAAACTATAAAAATCAGTATCAGCTTCAATGCTGGCATCACTCTGGCCATCGCCCTTGAGACGCGTATAAGCGCCCGCGTCGAGTTGTAATGAATCACCAGTAAAAGGCTGGTTGGTGCTGCTGTTGGGCGAGCGCAGCAACGCGCCATTTAAGGCTTCGTAACTATTGCCCACGCTCGGCACAACTCCTCCGGGATTCCAAATGGCTTGATTCCAATTTTGTCCCGTGGTTTCGCTGGCACCGGTTGTGAAAGCCGCCGCTAAACCTAATCGGCAGGATAAAAGAATTCCCACCACCAGCGGCGTCAACCAATGCCTGTTGCCGCCGCCGGCGCTGGAAACCTTCATGCAGGTTTCAATTTTCGACTTAGATTCTGTTTGAAAACACCCCGCGCGTACGCGCGAATGTTTACCGTTTGGACGATCATGAAACGCTTTCACAAATATACGACAAATAGACTCAATGCGGGTTTGGCTTGAAAATTATTATCGCGGACGTAAGCCGGTAACTTTATATAGCTTCAAGTTTTTTTATAATAACCCGCAACCTGCGAGCTTATAGACTCAATGTTCGGCGGCGGCGCCACGCAAACGCCGCCATCCCAAGTCCGCCAAGCGATGCGATCGCGATGCTGGAAGGCTCCGGCACCAGGCCGATGGTCAGGGTATCTCCAGTTCCTCCGTCTAAAACATTAGCCATGCCCGTCATGCCATTAAGCTCAGCCGCAGTATAAGTGCCGTCTGGAATAACGTCCCCATCAATGGTCGCGCCGCCGAAGAGCAAATTATTATCCAGCAGCAAAATACTGTTTGCGTCTTGAATGGTTAAAGACCCCGCATCAGCAAACGAGACCGTTGCATCGAACTCCGCCGGGCCGTTCACGCCAGTGGTCGCCGTCCCGCCCGCCAGCGTAATGCTAGCTGATCCAAAAGCACTGGCCGAACCAGCCTGCAGCCATCCCGACGTGACCATTATAGTTCCGCTATAACCCACGCCACTTCCTTTAAAGGCAAAATTGGCGGTCGAAACCGGACCGCCATGCGCGCCGGTGACTGCCGAACCCATGATGGCATTTCCGAAAGTCAGGTTGCCGCTGCCCGAAAGACTGCCGTTGAAAATATAATTGCGAAAACCATTTCTGGTTCCGGTGGTGGTATTAGCTTCAGTGGCGCTTTGTCCCGCGTAAATCGCCGAATTCGCGATCACACTTACCGGACTCGTGATCGTCGCGCTAAAATCATCGCCATTACCCAGATAACCACCATTAATAATAAGTCCGCCGCTACCGAAGCTAAACGTATTATCTCCCGCGCCGATGTTGCCCGCGCCTGGGCTCTTCAAGCGAATGCCGGTATTGGCATCCATCTGCAAAGAAAATCCGGCAAAGTCCGAGCCGGGCGAAACGACTTTTGGCGACCGCAAAATACTGTTGCCTAAATCTCCGCCAAGTCCTGCTCCTTTGCCAACGTATTCATAGGTGTTGCCGGCAGTCGGCGTGGTAGTTGGCCCGGAGCCGTTCAACTGCCAGTCACTATCGTTCCAGGTGCCGCTGCCATTTTCGTCAACGACAGATGTATAATTCGCGGCCTGGACTTGCGTCGTGACGAACAGTCCGATGGGAATAAGAGCAAGGATTTTCGGGAGATGTTGTTTCATGGGATGGGTGTTGTTTGATTTCGTTTAGCCAGCAATAACAGATTATTTTGTGTATTAATCCGAGTGGTTGCGGCCGCGAGGCTGGATGCCAGCGCGAGTTGTACAGCCCGATCTTTCTGAAAAATAATATGAAAATTTTTGAATCGCACGTTTTTGATTAAGAATGATGACAGTTATATATGTAGCTATAAGTTGCTTTTGCGTTTTGACTCGCACACATATTTGGGTCTCGGAAAAACATACACTAAAGAGCCGTGCCATTTCTATCCCCCAAAGTGGGGGTACATTTTTCTATCTAATCGGTCTTAAATAAATAGCTATCTGCTCCGTGCCGGAGACTTGTTTGTGTCCAGCTGACTCGTATATTTTTTCAGTCGTTGCAAGCATTAATAAAATTTCAGGCTCCTGGCGCGTACCCCCACAAGAGGGGATAGACCACTTTTTGGTTTTTTGTTATTTTAATCTAAATCACTCAAAGAGCCGGCCAATTTGACCATACGGAATACCTTTGTCTGCATATGTTATAGTCTGTCGAAAAAGCCAGCCAAGTTATCACTAGCTATCGCCCACTTTTCCAACCCCGCACAAATATATGCTCAAACGCCTGTCAAACAAAAACTCATCGCGTATGAAAATTCCCTTCACCAAAACATTATTTGCCGCCACGATCGCTTTGTTGATGGCAGCGCCATTGCACGCGGCCAATTTCACCACCGCCCTCGTTCAAGGCACCGGCACGGATTGGACCGCCGCCATTTGGACAAATGCCACCCACACCACGGCCGTCTCAGCCACCGCCAGCAACACTTATGAAGTCTTAAACGCGGGCGCGGTTGCCGGACTAGTTCGCAGTCCTACTTCCGCCGGCACTCCCGGCGCTGCGGTCACTTTCGCCGGCGATTCCATGCAACTCGACGGCAGCAATGGGCTTGCTGGCGCGAGCATTCGCCTGAAGGGACCTGCGGGGACAACCGGCGCGAGCGCGACTCCAGCCTACTATTCCTTTGGCGCGGTTAACGGCGTGATCCTTAATGGCGGTTTCCTGGCCAACGGCGATGACGACATCGGCGTAATCACCGGCAACATCCGCGTCATCGCTAATTCCGGCATTTATGGCGGCCAGGACCCCAACACCATTAATACAGTTCAGCAGGCCGGCGGCTTTCGCGGTTTCGTATTCAACGGCACTCTATCGGGCACGGGCGATTTGTTGTTTGGCAATGCGGTTCTAGGCACACTGGCCTCCGGTCACGGCCCCTATACTAACGCCAACTTTGTCTTTAGTGGCGACGGTTCGTCTTACAGTGGAAACATCACGGTGGTCATGGGGTGGCTTCAAGCTGCATCGGGAAATGGTTTCGGCAAGGGCAATATAACTATCGCGGGAACCAGTAATGTCTATGTCGTCGGCGGTTCGGGAACGGCTGCGGGGCCGGCTCAATTCGATGCCACCGTTCCCTTCAGCACTCCGGGCGATTTGACGATTGCGAATACGAATAGTTTTTTATTGCTGGATAACAGCATGGCCTTTGGCGCCGTAACTATTGATGGAATTAGCCTGACCAACGGTTTTGCTTATACTGCCAGCGAAATCAATGCACTTACCGGCCAAACCAATGTTATTGATCCTACTGGTACAAACGAAGTGACGGTTGGCCAGTTGTTTCAGCCTCCGATTGTTTCGGCTCCTGGTTCGGAACTTCTTCTTCCGGGTAGCGTTGCGACTTTTAGCGTTAGTGCCTCGGGTTCGGATCAGGAAAATCTAACTTACGCGTGGCAAAAGGGCGGAGCGCCATTAAATAATAATCCTCCTCACATAACGGGAGCCACGACTCCCACTCTGGTCATCACTGGCGTGACTTCAGCGGATGTTGGTAACTATTCGGTAGCTGTGACTGGCGTCACGACCCATCTTACAACGACGAGTGTTGCCGCTTCACTTAATACGATCACGCCCAACACGTACCAAACGGCGCTGCTGGGAGCCAATCCGACTGCGTATTATTCCCTTAGCGAAACTGGCGATCCGACGACCGGCACACTCGTGTGTTTCGATTCACTCGGCGCCGCAAATGGCACTTATGGAACGGCCGTGCTGGATGGAGTTCCCGGCCCGCGGCCCGCGGATGGCTTTCCGAATTTCTCACCGACGAACGATGCGGCAACCTTTGTCAATGGTTCCGGCGCTTCCGCAATTACACTATCTGCCCTTAATCTGGATACGAATGCGGTGACTTTGAGCGCATGGATCTATCCCACCGCGCCGGAAAGCGGCGGGCGCGGAATTATTTTTTCGCGCGATGCCGGCACGGTCGCCGGTCTGTGTTACAACACCAGCCAGGTAAACGGCGATTATCAAATTGCTTATAACTGGGGAAATGACACCAATACCTTCGGCTTCCAGTCCGGTTTGTTCGCGCCGCAAAATCAATGGTCTTTTGTGGCGGTTGCCGTTAGCGCCACCAATGCCACTCTATATGTCGTTAATAGCGGAGGATTACAGACTGCCACTCATGTCTATCCTCACGCCGTTCAATCCTTTAGTGGACGAACCTTGATTGGTGGCGACAGCGGCGATGGCGGCAGCGGCGATGGCGGCAGCGGCTCGCGCGGATTCAATGGTTCGATTGACGAAGTGGCCATATTTAACAGTACATTGACGGAACCTCAACTGTTGGCTATCTATGGCAGTGCCTCAGGAGTCTCGAATTTTATTCCGCGCATTTCGGTTCAACCATTGCCCGCTGAATCTTTTGCGGGTGGCAGCGCAGCCTTTACGGTAACTCAAACTGGCGGGACAACTCCGTTGAGTTATCAATGGTATAAGGGAAATGTTCCGCTCGTCAACGGTCCCACGGGGTCCGGCTCAACGATCTTCGGAGCGACTTCCGTTGACGTGAATATTGCGACTTTGATTATTAGCAATATTACATCTACGGACGTGGGCAGTTATAAAGTCGTCGTCTCGAATTCAGTCGGCACGGCGACCGGCGGTCCGGCGGCATTGAGTCTGGTCAGCCCGAGCGGTGAAGGCTATGAAGCGGCGGTCCTCACTGCCCGACCCGACTATTTCTACGAATTGAATGAAACCGCCGACACTTCGACTGGCACTGCTGAAGCTTTCGATTTTGAAGGTGGAAATAATGGAACTTATGGAACAGGCGTCGAGGATGGAGTTGCCGGGCCGCGTCCGTCCGATGGTTTTCCAAACTTCTTCCCGACGAACAATGCCGCATTCTTCAATAATGATACTCCCGCTTCGACGATCACGACGCCGGGCTGGAATCTTAACGGTAATAATCTAACCATCACCGCGTGGATTAATCCTTCCTTCTCAGCGGATACGCCCTTCGGCATTGTTGTGTGCCGCAATGGGGTCAGCACCGGCTTCGGTGGATTATGTTTCAGCGCGACGAATGCTCCCGGAGCCAACCATGACCTGGCTTATAACTGGGGTGATAGTCCGGCCACTACAAATTGGATTTCCGGGCTTGATGTGCCGCCCGGTCAATGGTCATTCGTCGCCGTGTCCATTACTCCGACCAATGCTGTCCTCTACATGATTAATGCCAACGGTCTTTCGTCGGCGGTCAACACGTTTAATCATGCGGCGCTGGCGTTTAGCGCGCCGGTTAGCATTGGCGGCGACCCGATTGATGGCGGCAGCGGTGTGCGCACCTTCCCGGGTTCGATTGACGATGTGGCTATCTTCAAACGCTCGCTGTCGCAAAGTGAGTTGCTCGGTCTCTATACCGCGGCTTCGGGAGTTTCGACATTTGCGCCGCAAATCTCAGTGAACCCAACCAATGTGACTGTCTATCAGGTGCAGACGGCGCAGTTCAGCATTCAGGCGACGGGAGTTCCAACGCCCAGTTATCAATGGCAGCAAGGCATCACCGGCAGCGGCGGTCCTTACACCAACATTAATAATAGCGGACAATTCTCGGGCGCCAACTCACCTACCCTGACAATTAGCAATGTGGATTTCCCGAACGCGCTCGACTATATCGTCGTAGTATCGAATCCAGGTGGAACCGTAATGAGCGCACCGGCGACGTTGAGCGTCTTGCAAACGAATGCTTCCGGCAATGTTACGCTCACTTCCAACGGCGTGCCAGTCATCGAAGTCCAGGGGCAGGACTGGAACACTCTCGGTGTGTGGAGCGACGGTCAGGCGGTATCCAACTCCGCGGTTACTTCGCCGTTCGATACGTATGAAGTTCCGGTGAACGCCATTCTGCGCTCGCCGACGGCGGCGGCAGCCTTCCCCGGAAGAAGTTTAACCATTGATGGCAATGGAATTTTCGTCAGCGGCGCGGGAACAAATGTCGGTTCGAGCACGGGCGAATTCCGCATCAAAGCGACGCCCATCACGGTTCCGAAACTCGTGATGAACGGCGGTCAGATTGACGAATCAGTGGGTGGTTCAGCGGGCGGACCGCCGACGCTAGCCCCAGTCGTGCTCAATGGTGAGATTGATATTCTTGCCAACACGCCATTCTATAATGACACAGGAAATGACGAAGGGCTTACGATCAACTCGCTCTTGACCGGAACTGGTAATGTAGAGTTCCGCGACCAGGGTTATTCGATCACCAACGGCAATACTATGAATATTGCCAACAGCGCCAATACTTACTCCGGCACCTGGGATGTCATTCAAGGCACGCTGCTCGGAACGGGAACGGGCGCGCTGGGAACTAATAACATCACCATCGGCACGACGGGCGCGCTGGAAACCACCTATGACCTAAATGCTCCGCACGCGACCTTAATGGTTAATGGCAAGGTATTATTGCATCAGAATGATACTTTCCTGAACGTAGTGGTCGGGGGAACCAGTTTGGCGGCGGGCAATTATCCATTCGCTACGCTGGCGTCGTCCTTCCCGGATAACTTTCCGGCGAATTGGCCAATACAGACCGGTTCAACGATGACGAATGCCTCGGGCAGCATTACGGTCCTTGTGGGATCCGGCCAGGCACGTCCGACGATCCATTCCAGCTTCGCCAACGGACAGATCGTGCTAAGTTGGAGCAACGCGGGGTTGGGAATACTCCAAAGTGCGACAAATGCGGCTGGGCCGTGGGCGGTGGTGTCAGGCGCCACTTCGCCCTACACCAATTCCATCTCGACCAATACGCCGCAGCTTTACTTCAGATTGCGCGCGCAATAAATCGCGCCGGCTAATTCCACCGCCGCAATATCTCACTCATCGGGATATTGCGGCGTTCTTGCGTACCTGTATCGAAAATCTTTGGCTTGCTCAGATGCAACCAATTTGATTTGTCAAGTCCCCGTCTTCGTGATTTGCACATTTTAGATTTTTATAAAATGATAGCTGGCGACCACCGGTCATATTGTGAAAGAGCAACGCACTCATTGTATCGTCGTTTTGGTTTTGCTGGTTAGTTTTCTGGCCTGCTGCGCAAGCGAGGCGGGCATTCTCCCGGCGGATGTTCTGTCTGAACTCAACAGCTATAATCTGAATTGGACAACGCCCAGCGCCAACGGTTCTCCCGGTTCCATGCCCATCGGCAACGGCGATCTCACCGCCAATGTATGGGTTGAAAACAACGGCGGCGATCTGTTGATGTATATCGGCAAGTCTGACAGTCTCAGTGAAGGCACGCGGATTCTAAAGCTTGGCCGCGAGCGAATTCATTTTTCGCCGAATCCCTTTGCCACCGGCCAGCCCTTCAATCAAACGCTGGATTTTTATCACGGCGAAATTGATATCACAGCGGGTCAGGCGGGCTCGCAAATTTCCCTGCGCATTTATGCGGATGCCAATCAACCGCTGATTCGCATCACGGCCAGCGGCCAGCAGAATTTCACGATGTCCTGCTCGAATGAAATCTGGCGCACTTCAGCCCAGGGAACCACGAACGGAGACTCGGACAGTTTTCGCGGTGTGGCTGGCGCGACTCCGGCTCCCGTTGAGAGCGCCGATCAAACCGTGGCTCTCCCGGATCGTTTGGTATGGTACCACAAAAATACGAGTTCTTACTTTAATTCGATCTTCAAGGCGGAAAATCTTAACGGACTGTCGGGCGGTTATAGCGACCCGTGGACCAACCGCATTTTTGGCGCGACGATTCTGGCCACAAATTTCAGCGTCGCAAATAATCAATTATTGCAATCCGGCTTGGGCACAAACTTCCTGATTTCCATTTATCCATACACGACGCAGGCGGCGAATGAAGCCATTTGGCAAAGCCAGATGAATGCGCAGATAGCGGCGGCGGCATCCACTGACGAAGGCACAGCGCGGAACAATCATTACGCGTGGTGGGACGCTTTTTGGAATCGAAGCTGGATCTTCATCAGTGGCGACGCGAATGCAACCAATGTGACTCGCGGTTATCTTGAACAACGCTTTCTTGACGCGTGCCAGGGTCGCGGGAAATTTCCGATCCACTTTAACGGCGGACTTTTTACTTTCGATTACAACGGGCAAAATGCCGACTATCGAAACTGGGGACCGGGTTATTGGAACCAAAATACGCGGCTTTCTTACTGGCCGATGCTGGCGTCCGGTGATTTCGAGATGATGCTCCCGTTTTTCAACATCTATACGAATATGCTGCCGCTGCAAATGGCGGCGACGCAAAAATATTATGGCCATGCCGGCGCTTTTTTCCCGGAAACTTTCAATCTTTTTGGACTTTATTACGGCGATGATTGGGGTTGGAACAGCAGCACCGCGACGACCTGTGGCGATACTTACATCAAGTATCATTACCAGGGCGGACTGGAAACCCTCGCGATGATGCTTAGCTATTATGATTACACGCAAGATAGCGCGTTCGCCACGAACTACCTCGTGCCGATCGCGACACAAGCCATTCGCTTCTTTAATGATCACTGGTCAAAGGTGAATGGAAAACTTTTCTTCTATCCGGCCAATGCGTGTGAGATGTATTGGAGTTGTACCAATTCAGCCGATTATATCTCTGGCCTTAACTCAGATATTCAACGGTTGCTCTCACTGCCCGCTAATTTGACGACGCCCGCGTTGACGAACGAATGGAACAGTTGTTTGACGGCGTTGCCGCCATTGCCGATGGATTCAACGGGCACTTATGTGAAACCGGCGCAGACATACGGCGTCACGCGCAATTCCGAGAACCCCGAATGCTATTGTATTTTTCCGTATCGGCTTTTTGGATTGGGCACGTCGAATTTCAATGTTGGTTTGGCCACTTTTAATAACCGGACGGTGCAGAACTATAAATTCGATTGGAGCCAGGACGTGATTGAAGAACCACTGGTTGGGTTGACCAGTGCGGCGCAGGCGGATGTCATCAATAATTTCAAAGACACAGATTCAGCGTGCCGGTTTCAGGCATTTTGGACTTCGCGAAATGATTATATTCCGTGCGAAGATACCGGAGGCGCGGCGCGAAGTGGCTTGGAATATATGCTTTTGCAATGCGTTGGGAATCAGATTCGCCCGTTGCCAGCGTGGCCGACGATGTGGAGCGTGGATTATAAGTTGTGCGCGCCGAGTAATACAACCGTTCGTCTGATTCTGACGAACGGTGTTGTCTCACAACTAACCGTGTCTCCCGCCATTCGCACCAATGATCTGGTAGAGCCGACACCGGCGGCGCCTTCCAGCGTTACAGCCAAAGGCGGTTTCGGACAGGCGGGGATTTTCTGGACAGCTTCGACCGGCACGAGTGCCTATAATGTCAAGCGAGCGACGGTGAGTGGTGGCCCATACATTAACATAGCCACGAATATAACCGGCTTGAGCTATATCAATACCGGCCTATCAAACGGAACAAATTATTATTACGTTATTTCGGCATTGAATCTTTGGGGAGAAAGCACCAATTCGGGGGAAGTAACGATTACTCCGGGAACGAATGCAGCAGTGCGATTCGAGGGAGATTTGATTGTGAATCTTCCATCGCAAAATCTCACGCCGGGTTCAAAGGTTTGGACCAACCAGACCAGCAATGCCAAGGGTGTAGGGAATTTTACCAGCGTTGGCAATGCGAATCTCGATTTGGTTAATCTGACGTGGAACGGTCAAAGCGTTCGCACTCTATTCATTAATCAAAATGGAAACAACTCGGTTCAGTCTGCTTTAGTAAGCCCGACAGAAATTAATTCGAACAATCCAGTTTCAGTCGAAGCTTGGATCTACCCCGTGGACGTCAATCAAACCAGTTGTTACCTCAACTATGGAGATCAGGGCGGCAGCAGTTCGCCGATGAACGAGCGAGAGTTTGATTACGACACCGGCGGGCATGGTGTGATCTCGGGAAATTTTGGCAACCTGGACACCGGCTGGGCAACGACACCAACCGCAGCGGCCTGGCATTACATCGCGGTCACTTACGACGGCACGCGCATTCAGGGTTATATGGACGGGAATCTGGATGTGACTCGCACCATCGGCACACCCATCTCGACCGTTCAAACCGTCATGCAAGTCGGTTCGGCGATCAATGGCACGAGCATGAATGGCGGCAACGATCCGTTTCATGGCTATATCGCCTGCGCGCGAGTGGAGAGCGGTTTGTTGACGGCGGATGATATTACTGCAAATTATGTGCTCGGACCTTTGGGTACGGCGGCGGCCATCACGCCAGCGGGGTTGGCGGCCGCGGCGGGTGATGGTCAAGTAAAACTCTCCTGGAACGCTTCTGCCAATGCTACTGGTTATTACCTTCGGCGCTCGAATGCTGCCAATGGCACTTATACTGTCATCGCAACGAATTTAAGTTCGTTGAGCTTCACCAATACCGGTTTGAGTAATGGAGCAATCTATTATTTCACAATATCAGCCACAAACTCCGCCGGGGAAAGCAGTGTTTCAATTCCGGTTAGCGCCCAACCAGTTTCGATGATTCCACCGCAGTTGAGTGCAAGCGTTAGCACTGGCCAGATACAATTCAACTGGCCGCTGAATAACGTGGGTTGGATATTGCAAGCGCAAACCAATTTGGCTGGTTCAGGTATTACCGCGAATTGGACGATCGTTGCCGCCTCACAGTTGACGAATCAAATAGCGATTCCGATTACGACTAATGGCAATGTCTTTTTCCGTTTAGTTTATCCGTGAGAATCTCTTGATAGTCAGGTCACTGATAATTGATCACCGGTTCGCGCCTTGGCTCAATTTGAAATGACTGGTCATTCCGCCGTTTGAACTTCCGCCGACCATCATTACGTATTCGCCGGGTTCGACTTTCCATTCACGGCTTGCGTCCCAAATCGCTAGGTCGGATTGTTTGATATGCAATTCAACGCGGCGCGATTCGCCTGCTTGCAGATGCACGCGGGAAAAGGCTTTCAACTCCTTCACCGGCGTGGCTACCGGCGCGACCGTGAGCCGCACATAGGCTTGCGCGACTTCATCGCCGTCACGCGTGCCGGTATTTTTTAGATCGAATGACACAATTAGGTCGTCGGTCGAACTGGACGGGGTGGTTACTTTTAAGTTGTCATACTTGAAGGTGGTGTAACTCAAGCCGTGTCCAAAAACAAATTGTGGCGCATCGTTTCCATCCACATAACCATTTCCCTTGGACGGAAAATGATTGTAGTAAACAGGCAGTTGGCCAATGCGTTTGGGGAAGGAAACGGACAAGCGACCAGCGGGATTGTTATCGCCGAATAATGTCTCAACAATAGCGCGGCCACCCAGTTCACCGGCGTACCAGGTTTCAAGAATCGCGGGCACATGTTCGGCGGCCCAGGGAATGGTCAACGCGCGCCCATTCTGCAAAACCAATACGACGGGCACACCGGTTTTTACGACGGCTTCGAGCAAGGCTTCCTGATTTCCCGGCAATCCGATTTCGGAACGATCAAAGCCTTCGCCCGAGATTCCTTTCTTTTCGCCGAGGCCAAGGATGATGACTTCCGCCCCGCGGGCATTGGTGACTGCGGCTTCGATGTCTTCGCCGTCCGCAAAAGTCACTTGAGTTTGGGACGAAACTTTTTTCCGAAGTTCGTTTAACATGCCGTGCTCGCGGCCATCGGTGGATTCATCGGCGTAATCGCCGAGCCGCGCCCAATCGGCGTTCGGCCCGATGACCGCGATGTGTTGCAAATTGGTTTTGAGCGGGAGTAATTGATTTTGATTTTTGAGCAGGCACATGGATTGACGCGCGACTTCGAGAGAAAGGTCCAAATGTTCCGGTGAGCGGCGCACTTTGGCATCCAGGGATTCGTCAATGAACGGATGATCAAAAAGGCCGAGCAAAAGTTTCACCCGCAGAATGCGCGAGACGGCGGCATCCAATGTGGCCGCCGAAATCTGCCCGTTCTTCACGCCCTCGATGATTCCGCCTTCCCAGACATCGTGATCGAAATCGAAAAACTGCATATCCACGCCGGAATTGAGCGTGAGCCAAACAGCTTCGCGCGGCGAAGCCACGACATGATGCGTGTCATACAACCGGCGAATCGCGCCGAGGTCGGACAACACGAAGCCCTTGAAACCCCATTCGCCGCGCAAGACGGTGTTCAGCAGCCAGGGATTTCCCGTGCAAGGCACGCCATCAATATCATGATACGCGGCCATCACCGCGAGCGCGCCGCCTTCGCGAAAAACGGGCTCGAAGGATTTCAACATAATCGTGCGCACTTCACGTTCACCGGCGTGAACGGGCGAACTGTTCAAACCGCTTTCCGGCGAACCGTGCGCGGCGAAATGTTTGGGCTCGGCGATGACGTTGTGGTCGGTGGCGAGAGAATCACCTTGCATGCCGCGCACGTAGGCGAGGCCGATTTGACCGCTCAAAAATGGATCTTCACCAAAGTCCTCCTCCACGCGGCCCCAGCGGGGATCGCGAGCGATGTCGAGCACCGGACCGAGAATCATATCCACGCCGTTCGCACGCGCTTCCGCCGCGATGGCCGCGCCAATTTTTTCGGCAAGAGCAGGATTCCAAGTGGTGGCGAGATTCACACTGTGGGGAAAGACGGTTTCGTTTTCGCCCATGTAACCGTGCAAGCCTTCCTCGATGAACAGCGCGGGAATGTGCCAGCGATTGTGTTCGATGACCCACGCCTGCATTTGATTATAAAGCTTCGCGTGCGGATAGGCGTCGTGGATGGAACCCACGCCAAGATTGCCGAGGATTTTTTCACCGACTTGCGGGCGAAAATCGGCATCCGCTTTGGCGTGCGTGCGGTCGAATTTTTGATCAGCGTCGAGCAAACTGTCCGAGCCGGAAAACATGTCCAACTGGCGGGCTTTTTCTTCGAGACTCATGCGTCCAAGCAGGTCTTTGATACGTTCTTCCACTGGGACATCGGCGCGTTGATACAGGAAGTTCGTGCCAGTGGTTTGAGCCGGCATAGTCAAAGCGCTGGAAATCAAAACCAACCCCGGCAAAACGAATGGGCAAAATTTCATCATATATTTTTGGGCATGCGTGAGAGGCACACTAACCAACTGGCGAGCCCGAGCCCATCCCCGAAAGCGGGGATAAATAAAGGTCATCCCCTAAAATGGGGATGCCAGAAAGGCTTGCATGTGCTATGTTTGCGCTACAAATGATTCACCTTTCCGGATTTGCAACCACGCATCTTTGCGCTCGCGTGGTTTTTGCATTGAAGGCAATGTAAAAGAAAGCCGATGAAATATTCTTCAGAGATTCTTCCCCCCCAAATATTCATGCTCATTTATCGCCGACTGGCTAACTCAGTTAGTTTTTTGCTGCCAGTTGTGCTCTTGGTTGCGTGCACCGTTTTCGGTGTTGCATCGGCGCAAGCTGTGGGTACGGCGACACAGTTGGCCTGGACGACTCCGCCCGCCCACGTCACCAACGGATTGGTTTTTGGCACAAGCCCGGTACTGAAAACGACCGATGCTTCGGGCAATCCCAGCACAGTCGGGCTGCCTGCGAATAAATTTATCCAAATCGCGCTTTATTCGGGAAGCGGGGCATTGAGCGGCACACTGATTACCAATATCGGCACGGCGGGGGCGAATGGTGTGGCGACGTTCACCAATCTTTCCATTTCAGTGGCGGGACCGGCGCAACTGGTAGCGTTTGACATCGGTGCGGGGAATTTGCCCACGAATATTTCCGCCGGGGCGAATTGCCAGCTTTGGCTGGACGCGGCGGACATGACGACGATGACGGTGAACGGTTCGACGCTCTCAGTTTGGAAAGATAAAAGTGGGCATAACAATAATGCCACCGGAGGAGTTTCGCCGATGGTGGCGACCGATAGCCTGCTCGCGCAGACTTCATCGGGCTTGAGCCAGGTGGTTCGCTTTAACGGCGCCAATACCTACCTTGGCATGAACCTGAGCAGCCTGAGAGGTTCGCCGTACACGATCATCGCGATCGAGGTGGCGACGCAAAAAAATAACGACAGCAGCTATTTCATCGGCAACACCGGCGGTGACAGCACGGACCTCACCTTGCACATCGGTTACAACTCGCCCACCGAATGGCGCTGGGGCCAATACGGGGATGACTTGAATTACGATACGAACTTCACCTTTCCCGCAATTCGCACCTCGACGGAACGGATCACTTCGTCGCGCGCGGAAACCTTTTTCATCAATTCAGCGCAGGTCGGTTCGCGCACGGCGCAAGGTTTGTTGACCGGCACGGCGTTGGGCGAAGGCACGCTGGGGAGTGCGCTGGGCGGGGCTTATTATATGGGCGACCTGGCGGAGATCATGGTTTTCAACACGGCGTTGAGCGATGCCGACCGGCAGACCATGGAGACGTATCTCTCGACCAAGTGGTCGAACGGCTATTCGAGCGCGGTGACGGGAAACTTCACCGTGCTCCTGACGAATGGCCTAGTGCCGCTGTCTCAAGTGGTGGGCATCTATCGGCAGCTTTGGACGAATCTGAATGCCAATATCGGATCGAGCCTTTCCGTGCTGACCAATACGTCGCTCAATCCGTTTTGGCCGAACAATCCAACGGCTGCGTTCACGAAGGTATTTACCAATTTTGAAACCGAAGTGAATACCGGCATGAATAATTATGGCGAGCGCCTCCGCACGTTCGTTATTCCGCCGACCAATGGCAATTATACTTTCTGGATTGCTAGTGACGATACATCGCAGTTGTTTCTGAGCACGGACGAAACTGCGACGAACAAAGTGCTTATCGCGCAGAACACCGGTTACACGGATTCACGGCAATGGACCAAATATCCCAGCCAGGTTTCCACGCCGATCGCGTTGCGCGCCGGATACCGTTATTATCTTGAGGCCATCATGCAGCAAGGTGGCGGCGGCGATAATCTCGCGGTGCGGTGGCAGTTGCCAAATGGCCAGATTGAAGAGCCGCTGAGCGCAACGAGCACGGCGGGGACGATTCTCATTCCCTGCACCGGGGTGGACACGGCGCCGGCAATTTATTCGCAGACCGGCAACGTCACCGCGCTGGAACGGACGAGTTTCAATCTGTCGGTGTTGATGGCGAACCAATCGGCGCTGACGTATCAATGGCGCCTTGGGAACGCAAATATTGTCGGCGCGAAAGGACCGATATTTTCAATTACGAATGCCTCGATTGCGACCAACAACGGGCAGGTTTATACGTGCGTGATTTCCAATTCGGCGGGCGTGATCACCAACCTGCCGATCACGCTGAATATTATCCGCGATACCAATCCTCCGGTGGTCACGCTGGCGCAAAATCTTGGTTTGAATCAAATGGCGATTTCATTCTCCAAGCCCCTCGACCCGGTGAGTTCGACGCGCACGGCGAATTATGTTTTCACCAACGGTCTCGCGGTGATAGGCGCATCGCTGGATTCCACCGCGACCATCGTTACGCTCTCGACCGCAGCGATGACCTACGGGAGCAATTATTCCATCGTCATCAATAGCGTCAAAGACCTCGATGCCACGCCAAATATTATCGCTACCAATACCACGGTGAGTTTCGTGGCGGAACCGTATTCACTGATGGACATCGGCGGTTCGGGAACGCCTTCAACCACGACTTACGTGACCAATGGCGTGGATGTCACCGCCGCCGGCAGTGACATCGGCGGAAGCACCGATCAATTCAATTTGGAGTATCAACTGCGCACGGGAAATTTCGATGTACAAACGCGCGTCGCGGGATTCACGCTGGCGGACATCTGGGCGAAGGCGGGTTTGATGGCGCGCGAGACGCTTGCACCGGGCGCACGTTTTGCGGGGACGTTTACGACACCGAGCATCAACGGCGATTTCTTCGAGTGGCGCGATCCGCTGAATTCCACGGCCAACACGACTGGAAGTTTTCCGGCGAATTATCCGAATACCTGGCTGCGGCTGAAACGCCTGGGAAATGTTTTCAGCGGTTACGGCAGTTACGACGGGCAAACGTGGACGCAGCTTGGCAGCGTAACGATTGCGATGTCCAACCAGATTTATCTCGGCTTCTCGCTGAGCAGCCACGGCACGAACGTGAACACGGCGCAATTCCTGAACGAATCGGATGTCGTGAACGCGGTGGTGGGCACGGTGGTGAACCCGCATGAAGGCATCGGCCCCAGCAGCCGCAAATCGCCGATTGCGTTTTCGGAAATCATGTACAAACCGGCGGCGCGCGCGGATGGCCGCAACCTTGAATTCATCGAAATCTATAATAGCAATCCGTATTTCCAGGACATCAGCGGTTATCAGATCACGTGCGCGGACATGAATTATACGTTCCCGCCAAACACGGTGTTGGCGGGCGGCGCGTACTTGGTTGTCGCGGCGGCGCCGGTGGACCTCACGAGCGTGTACGGGATCACAAATGTCATGGGCCCGTACCTGGGCAGTTTAAAAAAGACGGAGACGCTTGAACTGATTGATGAACACGCGGCGGTGCTTCTCACTGTCCCCTACTCCACGACTTATCCGTGGCCGACGGCGGCGGATGGAACCGGTCACTCAATCGTGCTCGCGAATGCGAGTTACGGTGAAGGCGACCCGCGCGCGTGGGACATCAGCGACATCATGGGCGGTTCGCCGGGCGCGAATGAAGCGTTTCGCCCGAGCCCGTTGCGCAATGTGGTCATCAATGAAATTCTTCCGCATACCGAGCAGCCGGGCGTGCCACAATTCGTCGAACTTTATAATCACAGTTCCAATAGCGTGGATATTTCGGGCTGCATTTTGACGGACGATCCGGCGACGAATAAATTTGTCATTCCCGCCAGCACGATCCTGCCGCCGGCTGGTTTTGTTTCGTTCACGCAATCGCAATTTGGTTTTCCGCTCAACGGCGGGGGGGCATCGCTTTATTTCATCAAGCCGGATGGGTCGCGCATTCTCGATTCAGTGGAATACGGTGCGCAAGCCGATGGTGTTTCGTACGGACGTTGGCCGGACGGCGCGAATGATTTTTATAATTTCATAAGCCGCACGCCGGGCACGAACAACAGTTCCATTCTCATCGGCGACATCGTCATCAACGAATTGATGTACGATCCCATCACGGAGAATGACGACGATCAATACGTTGAGCTTTACAACAAGGGAACCAACAATATCAACCTGGGTGGCTGGCAGTTTATCTCCGGCATCACTTATACGTTCCCGGCAAATACGATTTTGTCGGCGGGCGGTTATCTGACGGTCTCGCGCAACACCACAAACTTGTTTGCGAAATATCCCAGCCTGAGCCCGGCGAATACGGTGGGCAATTTCAGTGGAAAATTGTCGCACAATGGTGAACTGATCGCGCTGGCCATGCCTCAAACGCTCAATGGCACGACGAATATTTTGGTGATCGAAGATCAAGTCACTTATGGCACGGGCGGACGCTGGGGGCAATGGTCAGGCGGTGGTGGCAGCAGTTTGGAGTTGATTGACCCGCGCGCGAACCATCGTCTCGCGGCGAATTGGGCGGACAGCGATGACACGGCGAAAAGTGTCTGGACAGATATTGAGACGACCGGCGTGCTCGACGACGGTCAGAATTATGGCACGGCGATTGACTACGCGCAGATTGGCATCCTCGATTCCGGTGAATGTCTTGTTGACAATATCGAAGTGGATTTCAACGGCGCGAATTACGTGACGAATTCCGACTTTGAAACCGGCGGGACGAATGGCTGGAGTTTCCAGGGTTGCTTCACGCGTTCGAGCCTTGAAAATACCGGTTACAACAGCGCCCACTCATTGCATTTGCGCAGCAGCGATCACGTTTGGACGGGCGATAATTCGTGCCAGGTAGCACTGAACAATCTGAGTCTGCAATCGGGTCAAACGGTGACGCTGCGTTTCAAGGCGAAGTGGTTGCACGGGTGGCCAGAGGCTTTGTTGCGTTTGCACGGCAACTGGCTTGAGGCCGCGGGCACGATGACGGTTCCACCGAATCTCGGCACGCCCGGCCAACCCAACAGCCGTTACGTCACGAACGCGGGGCCAGCGATTTATTCCGTCACGCACACGCCGACACTTCCGGCCGCAAGCCAGCCGGTCGTGGTCACCGCTTCCGTTCACGATCCTGACGGCCTGGTGGCGATGACACTTTTTTATCGTCTCGATCCCGCGACGAGTTACACGCCGGTGGCGATGAAGGATAATGGCACAGGCGGCGACGCAGTGGCAGGCGATGGCATTTATAGCGCGACGATTCCGGGACAGAACAGTGGGCAGCTTGTGGCTTTTTATATTTCCGCGACCGATACCAAGGTTGCCTCGACGCGTTTCCCGCCATTGATTTCGGACAACGCGCCGGTGCGCGAGGGACTCATTCTGTTTGGTGACAGCGATGCGCCCGGCAGTTTCAGCACGTATCATTTGTGGATTTCCAGCACCAACGTCACGCGCTGGGCGAATCTCTCCGACCTGAGCAACGAAGAAATGGACGGCACGTTCGTTTACGGCAAACGCGTGGTTTATAATATGGCGGGACGCTTCGCGGGCAGTCCGTATCACCAGGATTTTGATACGCCGGTGGGCGGACTGTGCCATTACAAATGGAGTTTCCCTGATGATGATCAATTCCTTGGCACGACTGATTTCAACAAGATTCATCAGCCGGGAAATTTTGCCGGCGACGATGCCTCGCTGCAACGCGAGCAACTGGCGAATTTTTTCCTGCGCGCGCTCGGCGTACCCTGGCTGAATCGCCGCTATATCGTGGTCAATGTGAATGGGAATCGCCGCGGCACGTTGATGGAGGATGCGCAATGTCCTGGCGGCGACGTGGTGAAGGAGCATTATCCCAACGACTCGGACGGTTATCTCTACAAGATGCAGCCGTGGTTTGAATTCGCGCCGTTCCCGACCGGGTCGAGCATCGGTTTTAACAATCAATCGTGGTGCAATATCGAATCCTATTTGACGACCGGCAACGCAAAGAAAATTGCGCGCTATCGCTACATGTTCTTGAGCCGCCGCACACCGGATTCGGAAAGCAATTTCACCAACGTCTTCAATTTGATTGATGCGGCCAATTCGTCGAGTTCGCCCAATTACGTGGCGAACCTCGAAGGCCAGGCGGACATGGAAAATTGGATGCGCGTGTTTGCGGCCAATCATGCGGCGGGAAATTGGGATTCATTCGGGTCCAGTTCGGGACAGAATTTGTACGGCTACGTCGGCACCCAGGGCACAAAATATTCGCTGCACATGTGGGACTTCAATCTGGTGTTCGGCGACAGCGGTTCATGGAATCCGGGAGAAAATCTGTTCACATTCAACGGCGAAGACCCGAACATCCAAACCATTTTTAGCAATCCGACGTTTCAGCGCATGTATTGGCGCGCGCTGGGAGAGCTGGTCAATGGACCGATGGATCTTTCTGTGAGCGGGCCAATGTTGCTGGCCAAGTATAATGTTTTTGTGGCCAACGGCCTTTCGGTGGAAGATCCGCGGACGGCGCTCGAAGGTTTTGTTTCGACGGCGCAGAGCAGCATCGCGAACCAGCTTGCGTCGGTGAATGCTACGGCGTTTTCGGTGACGACGCCGGTGGTCACGAGCAATAATATTGCCTATGTCAGCGGCATCGCGCCGGTGGATGTTTCGGATATATGGATCAATGGCGTGGAATATCCAGTGAACTGGACTTCGCTCACGGGTTGGACGATTCCGATTCCGCTCACTGCGGGAAATAATACACTAAATATCACGGGCGTGGATCACAACGGCCAGCCCATCGCCGGTGACACCAACACGGTCAATGTAAATTTCAGTGGCACCACAGTTTCGCCGGTGGGACACATCTTCATCAATGAAGTGATGGCGCAACCGAGCGTGTCCGGCGGGCAATATGTGGAGTTGTATAATAATTCCACCAACGTGGCTTTTGATTTGTCGGGATGGCAGTTGCAGGGACTTAATTACACGTTTCCCACCGGCTCGCTGATCGGCGCGACGAACTTTGTCGTTCTGGCCGCGAACCGCGATGTGTTTGCCAATACTTATGGCGCGAGTATTCCGGTGCTCGATACGTTCACGACCGCGTTGCTGCCCGGACAGACGTTGTCGCTCATCCAGCCGGGGATCGGCAGTAATATTGTCGTGGCAGAATTGAGATACGACAACCGTCTGCCGTGGCCGACCAACGCCGTTGGCGCTTCGCTGCAATTAATTGACGCGAAGCAGGACAACTGGCGCGTGGCGAATTGGGCGGTGAAAACCAGCGGGAGCGTCGCGACTCCCGGCGCAATCAATAGCGTGGCGGCGGTGTTGCCAATTTTCCAGACGCTCTGGCTTAACGAAATCGAGCCGGGCAATCTCGCGGGCATCACGAACAGCGCGGGCCAGCGCACCGCGTGGATTGAACTCTATAATCCGACCACGAATACGCTTTCGCTGAGCGGCCTTTACCTCGCGAACACTTATACGAATCTATTTCAATCCGCCTTGCCCACCACGGGCGTGATCAAGCCCGGCGAATTCAAAATTATTTTTGCCGACGGCTTGACGAACTTGTCCACGACTAACGAACCGCACACAAGTTTTGTGCTGTCGAATTCGACCGGCTCGCTGGCCTTGAGCCGCAACATCGGCGGGCAGGCGCAAGTGCTCGATTACCTTGATTACACGAATGTCCCGGTCAACGATTCCTACGGCTCGTCGCCTGATGGACAAAGTTTCGTGCGCCAGTTGTTTTTCAACCCGACACCGCGGAGCGCGAATGCCGATGCATTGCCGCCCGCGCCTTCAGCCGTGAGCTATGCGGTTCCCGGTTCGATTTATTCGCAGGATTTCAACGCGCTGCCGAATCCCGGCGCGACTTCGGTAAACAGCGCGAATCCGGTGACGGTCAATGGCGTGACGTATTCGCTCGCGAACCCCTTTGACTTTGCCTTTCCCGTGACAGCGACCGGCGGCGGCGGGCTTGGCTTGCAAACGATGGCTGGATGGTACGGGCTTGCGGACCCGACGGCGAGCGTGGGCACACGTTTGGGCGCAACCGACGGTGACCAGACGACTGGCGGGCAAAACAGCTTTGGTTCGCCCAACTCGAATAATCGCGCGCTGGGATTGCTCGCGACCAGCACGACCGGTTATACGGCGTTTGGCCTCAAGCTGGTCAATGATACCGGCGAGACTTTGAAATATGTGAACCTCCAATATACTGGCGAGTTGTGGCGTCAGTCGGACACGCCGAAGACGGTGGAGTTTTATTATTATCTCGATCCGACGGCTGCGGCGGCGTTCTCCACGAACACGACTGGGTTTATTCCCGCAATGAATGTCGTGTTCCCAACGCTTCCAGCAGACAAGGGCGGCGACCCGGTCATCGGCACTGATGCGGCCAACCAGACTAATCTCGCATTCACGAACCAATTTATTACCTGGCCTGCGAACGCGGCTTTGTGGCTGGTCTGGGAGATGCCCGATTCAAGCGGCAAAGCACAGGGAATGGGCATTGATAATTTGAGTTTCTCCGCCACGGCCGCGCCGGTTGCGCCGCCGCCGGGACTTAATTTCAGCATCCAGTCTGGCAATAAAATGGTGCTGAGTTTTCCGACGCTCATCGGCCCGACATATCAAATCGAATCTTCGACCAACCTTGGTTCCGGCGTGTGGACTCCGGTCGGAGCATCGTTCACCGGCATCGGAGGCTCGGTGCAACAAACCAATCTCATCCAGTCACTCGATCAAACCTATTATCGTCTTAAAATGATTCCCTGACTCGTCCAAACAACCAAACCATGAAATTATTCCTTAGGTCTTTTGCCATCGCATCCATCGCCTGCCTTTTTACCCAGCCACTATTTGCGGAGAATGATTTTGCCGCGAAAAATGCCGTGACCTGGATGTCACTCGGCACGAATGAAAATGATTCCATGCCCATCGGCAACGGCGACGTTGCCGCCAACGTATGGACGGAGCAGAACGGCGACATTGTTTTGTTAATCGCGAAGTCGGATGCGTGGACTGAATTGGGAAAGATCGTCAAACTTGCACGTGTGCGCGTGAGCCTTTCGCCGAATCCGTTTGCGGGATCGTCGAATTTTTCCCAGACGTTGCGGCTGGAAGATGGGTGCATTGACCTGACGAATGAAGGCAATTTGGTGCGCGTTTGGATTGATGCCAATCATCCGGTGCTGCATGTGGAGTCGCATCTCGCGCAAGCGGCGACTCTCGAGGCGAGAATGGAAATGTGGCGCACCAATGTGCATTCGATGGATCAGGCTTCGCCCGACCGCGGCGGACTTTTCGAACTTGGCCATTCGGTGCCGATAAAATTTACGCCCGACACGCTTTTTCCTGCGCGCTCCGGGCACATCACCTGGTGCCATTATAACTCGAACAGTATTTATCCCATTGTTCTGACGCGCGAACATTTGGAATCGGTCGTGTCGAAGTATCCCGACCCGCTGTTGCATCGCTGTTTTGGCGCGACGATGAGCGGCCCGAACCTGATCTCCGACGGCGACTACGCGCTCAAATCTTCGATGCCGGGTAAAAACGCGCGCCTCGACGTGGTCGCGCTGACAACGGAAGATACCGCTTCGCCCGAGGCGTGGCTGAAAAAAGCGGATGCGCTGGCGGCGGAGTTGAATCGCGGCAAGCTTGAACGCGCATGGGACGCGCATCGCAAATGGTGGAATGAATTTTGGGATCGCAGTTGGATCAGCGTGTCGGGGAACGAGGGCGCGGCAAAAGTTTCGCAAGGTTACATCATGCAACGCTGGATGGTGGCATGTTCTTCGCGCGGGCCGCAGCCGGCGAAATTCAACGGTGGACTTTTCACCGTGGGCCATGACGGTGTGCCTGAAAATAGAGAATCCAACGAACGAAACCACAACCCCGATTATCGCGCGTGGGGAAATTCTTATTGGAACCAGAACAATCGCCTGCTCTATTGGCCGCTCATCGCCAGTGGCGACGAGGATTTGCTCAAGCCGTGGTTCGACCTGTATCTCAACAGCCTGCCGCTCGTTAAGGACCGCACCCAGATTTATTTCCATCACGACGGTGCGGCTTATATCGAGACGATGTATTTCTGGGGTTTGCCGAATCTGAATGATTTCGGCTGGGACAATTCCTCGACCGAATTGCAAAGTTCGTGGATGCGCTTTCACACACAGGGCGCGCTCGAAGTGGTTTCGCAAATGCTTGACAGTTATGATTGCACGCAGGACGAGGGTTTTGCCCGCAAATCCATCGTGCCGTTCGCGAATGAATTGATTTTGTATTACGAAAAACATTGGCAGCGCGGGCCGGATGGGAAATTAAGGTTTTCACCGACGCAATCGCTCGAAACGTACCAGGTGGATGCCGTCAATCCGACGCCGGATATTGCCGCGCTGGATTCGATCATCCCACGATTGCTGGCGTTGCCGAAAAGCACGACCACACAGGAGGAGCGCGATCGCTGGCAAAAAGTTCTCGCTGATATGCCGCCGATTCCGATGGGCAAGACGGTTCGCGGAAAAATTCCCCGCGCCGGCATGACCAACGCGCCAGGCACGACGACGGTGATCCTTCCCGCCGAAAAATATGGCAAGACCAGTAACGGCGAAAACCCCGAGCTTTACACCGCGTTTCCGTATCGCATCTATGGCGTGGGCAAACCGGACCTGAAACTCGCGCGGGATACTTATGCAGCGCGGCTGTTTCCGCAGGATACTTGCTGGGGACAGGACGGAACGCAATCGGCGGTGCTCGGCTTGACGGACGAAGCGCGCAAGGCGGCAACGGCGGAGTTCACGAATTATGGCAACCAGCGTTTTCCGTGGTTTTGGAAGGCGGGCCACGATTGGATTCCCGACCTCGACAACGGCGGCAGCGGCATGATCACCCTGCAACTGATGTTGATGCAATGCGATGGACGCCGCATCCAACTTTTGCCCGCGTGGCCGGAAAATTGGACGGCGGATTTCAAACTGCATGCGCCGTTTAAAACGACCGTTGAGGGCCATGTACAAAATGGCCAGATTTCCAATTTGAAGGTGGTGCCGGCCTCGCGCATGAAGGATGTGGTTATAGTTCCGGCGAGTTAAGATTCAAATGTAAGTCCTATTAGGCATAGGATATGTAAGCGCTGATAATCCCCGAAAACTCCCCGTTTTCGGGGATAGCGCCAACTTCCCGTTTGAGCCAGCTTGTACGAGGTGAACCCGGGCCGATACAAACATGATGAAGGCACGCCGTTTGGCGTTGCGGGTACGCGTTAAGCATTAATGATATGAAGAGAAGTATTTGCTGGTTGGTTCTGTTGTTGGCATTGTCCCTGTCTGCCCGCGCTGAAGATAAAACTTTTTCCCCGGCCAAACCCCAATGGCTGCCCACGCTGACACCTCAGGAGGAAGCCAAGACTTTCGTCCTGCCCAAAGGTTATTATGTGGAACTGGTGCTGTCCGACCCCATCATCAAGGAACCGGTGGTGAGTGTGTTCGACGGCAATGGCCGCATGTATGTCGCCGAAATGCGCAGTTACATGCAGGACATTGACGGCACGGACGAGCATGCCAAAGTCGGGCGCGTCTCGCTGCATTGGTCGAGCAGGCACAACGGCGTCTTCGACAAGCACACCGTTTTCATTGATCACCTGTTGCTGCCGCGCATGATCTTGCCGGTCGCCGACGGGTTGCTCGTTAACGAAACGGACAGCGACGACATCTGGCTTTATCGCGACACCAATGGCGATGGTGTGGCCGACAAAAAGGAACTCGTTTATGCGGGTGGCCCGCGCGGCGGGAATCTGGAGCATCAACCCAGCGGTTTGATTTGGGATCGCGACAACTGGCTTTACCAGGCGGTGTCGTCGTACCGTCTGCGGCTCAAGGGCACGAACGTCGTCAAGGAACCAACGCCGTCGAACAGCGGCCAGTGGGGATTGACGCAGGATGATTACGGCAAGCTGTTTTTTGTAAATGCCGGCGGCGAACTCGGTCCGGTAAATTTTCAGGAGCCGATCGTTTATGGCGCGTTCAAGGCGAAGGATGAACCGTCTCTCGATTTCATGGCGGTCTGGCCGTTGGTGGGACTCGCGGATGTCGAAGGCGGCCGCAATCGTTTTCGTCCCGAGAATAATACGCTCAATCATTTCACGGCGTGCTGCGGGCCGGATATTTTTCGCGGCGACCGTTTGCCGCTGGATGTTCGCGGGGATTTATTTTTTGGCGAACCAGTTGGGCGCCTGATCCGCCGCGCAAAGATTGAAGTGCAGGATGGCGTCACGCATTTGGTGAACCCTTACGATCATTCGGAATTCATGCGTTCGACAGACCCGAACTTTCGCCCGATCAACATGGTCACCGCGCCCGACGGCACGATGTATATCGTGGATATGTATCGCGGCATCATTCAGGAAGGAAATTGGGTGAAGCAAGGCTCGTATCTGCGCACGATCGTGCAGAAATTCCAGCTGGATAAAAATATTGATCACGGACGCATCTGGCGTTTGCGGCATAAGGATTTCAAACTCGGCCCGCAGCCGCACATGCTGGATGAAACTCCGGCGCAGTTGGTCAAGCATCTCACGGCCGCCAATGGTTGGTGGCGTGACACGGCGCAAAAGCTCATCGTCTTGCGCAATGATAAGTCGGTGGTTCCCGCTTTGACGAAAATGGCGATTTCCGATCCCAATCCCCTCGCCCGCCTCGATGCGCTTTGGACGCTCGAAGGTCTTGATTCTGTCTCGCCGGATTTCCTGCGGGTGATGCTGGCGGATCAAAATCCGCAAGTGCGCGCTGCCGCCGTGCGCGTCAGTGAAAGCGTGTACGAAAATGGCGACCGTTCCATCGTGCCGGACGTCCGCGCGATGGCAAAAGATTCGGACCCCAATGTCGCGGTTCAAGTGATGTTGACCGCGAATTTGCTCAAGTGGACCGATAGCAAGCAATTTGCCGAGACGATTGTGTCGAATAACCAATCCGCCGGGGTGCAAACTTTCGGCCAGGCACTGTTGCTGCCGCCCGCCGCTGCGCATCGTGAATTTTCCGAATCGGAACGGCGCATCCTCGCGCGCGGCTCGGTGATTTATAACCAGCTTTGTTTCGCGTGCCACGGCAACAACGGCAAAGGCATGCCGCTGCAAGGCGGCGCGCCGGGCACGACCATGGCCCCGCCATTGGCGGGTTCGAGCACGGTCAACGGCGTGAGCGAAGGCATCATCAATGTCCTGCTGAAAGGTCTCAGCGGCCCGGTGGGCGGGAAAAATTATGGTTCGCAAATGGTCTCGATGCAAAACAACGACAACGAATGGGTCGCCGACATCACTTCGTTTGTGCGCAATAATTTTGGAAATTCGTCGCCCTTCATCAACGCATCCGAAGTGGCCCGCGTTCGCGATGCAACGAAGGACCACAACGCGCCCTGGACGCTCGACGAGTTGCACGCCATCCTCCCGCAGTCGCTGGCGAATCGTTCGCAATGGAAAGTTTCCGCAAGTCATCATTCCGATGCCGCGCGCCTGGCGATTGATGGGCGCATTCAAACGCGCTACGACACCGATGCTTCGCAAACCCCCGGCATGTGGTATCAAATCGAATTGCCCCAGGCCACCAGCGTGTGCGGGCTTCGCCTCGATGCCGGTGATTCATTCAACGATTATCCGCGCGGTTACAAAGTCCAACTCTCGGATGATGGAAAGACCTGGGGTGAACCCGTCGCCAGCGGCCACGGCAGCGGCGTGGTGACTGAAATATTCTTCCCGGCAACCAAGGGCAAATTTATTCGCATCACGCAGACTGGGTCGGTGTCTGGTCTATTCTGGTCTATCCACGAATTGCGAGTATTTGAACCGGGTGCGCCAGTGATGACCAAAGCCGCGCCGGTTTCCACGTTTGAATGACGCGCAATCCGGCGCAGATTGCGCGAACCGCAGAGCGGCAAATGTGCGTTTGACCGCTCATCCCCGAAAACGGGGATACCTGATTACCCTGGAGATGGGTTACTTGTATAACGACCCACGACACCCGTGATTATATGAAAAATAAAACCCAGCAAACTCGTCGTCAGACCGGCTTCACGCTCATTGAGCTACTGGTCGTCATCGCCATTATCGCGATCCTCGCGAGCCTGCTCCTGCCTGCCTTGACGCAAGCCAAACAACGTGCCCAGGGAATTTCCTGCGTCAGCAACATGAAACAGTTGCAACTCGCGCATATTCTTTATCAAGGTGATAATATGGACTCTTTCCCGTGGAACGCAGCCATCACCGCCGGCGATTCCGGCAGTACGTATATTGGCATCAAGCCCAGTGATCCGAACTGGGTCGCCGGCATAATTGATGCGCCGGAAAATAATGCTCCTAATTCAAATCCGTTTGGCGCCGAGACGAATCAATATTTATTGGGCACCTTGGGCGATTTGGTTCCGAAAATCGGTTACACACACGGCTCCATCGGGCCCTACGCGAAGAACGCCGGAGTGTATCATTGCCCGGCCGACAAATTCGTGGATCCATTTGCTCATACGTTGCGCGTCCGATCCTGCTCAATGAATAATTTTGTCGGCACTTCGCCAAAACAGATCAGCAGCGGCCCTCCCGCGTGGCTCGGTGGCGGGTCGTTCACGGAATTTCAAAAGCTCTCGGATTTCACTTCGATGAGCGCTTCGGATTGCATCTGCTTTCTTGATGAAAATCCGCGTTCGTTGAACGATGGTTTTTTTGAAGTGGACCCCAGCAATCCTAACTCCGGTGGCGTGGATAAACCAGCGGTCAATCATGGTAATTCCAGTTCGTTCTCTTACATTGATGGACACGCCAAGCTTCAAAAATGGACGGACTGTTTTCTTTTGGTAAATGTCAATGTGGGCACAAGCGGCCCTTATACAGATAATCAATGGCTGTGCGCCCACGCTACAGTTCACAAATAAGATTCTTATTCTGAAATAAAATACCCCTGGCTAAAAACGCCAGGGGTATTTTATTTCCACGGTTGATTGGGGCATTGATAGAGCTGACGCGGCGATAGAGTAAGAGTTTAATAGGTTTGGTTAGGTCAGAGGCGGCGCGGCACGCCGCCCTACCCCATCCTGAATGGAAAGCGCATGCGCTTTCCCAAGGAAGCTTCTGCGCCGGCGGCTACGATGGTTGAATATGAGCCGAATATCACTTACGGCGAGACTAGTCGGAAGAATGAACTACCGTTGGTAGTGACCGGAAAGGTCATTTGATTGACGGCGTCGGATCCGGACACCGTCACCCAATTTGTATTCAAGCCCATCCCCAGCGAGTTAGTCTGGACTTGCAGCATCCAGCCGAGATGGTCTTGCGGCCACGCCAACTGTAGTTGTCCATTAGCCGCAACGAGATTCACTTGTGGCGAAACTTTTGAGATGGGTTCAGCGTTTACCGCCGCCGAATCGGCGCTTCCACCCGCTGAATTGGTTGCGGACACGGTGAAATAATAGGTGGTGCCGTTCGCGAGACCCGTGTTCGTAAAACTTGTCTTCGTCCAATTCGTGGCGATAAGTGTGTAGGTTCCATTCACGGTCATGGAGCGTTTCACATTGTAATTCGTCGCGTTACCCGAGGGGCTCCACATCAACGCCACTTGGCCATCGCCTGCTGTCGCGACCAGTCCGGCCGGTGTGCTTGCCACGGGCGTCGCCAAAAGTCCCGACGCGTAATTCGCGGCCACGTCGCCCGAAGTCAGCACGCCGCTCTCCACTCGCACGCACGCGATGTAACCGTGAAACGGATCATTGCCACCATTCACGCCGGTCCCCGCGATTGCCGAACCCACCTGCATCAACGTCGGCACGGTCGCGAGACGAGTTCCGATGGCATGTGTCACCGCGAGGCTGCCATCGAGATAGGCCAGCAAGGTCGAGCCATTATAAGTGATTGCGACATGATGCCACGCGCCCGCGACCGGGATTTTGGTTCCCCAACTCGTATCGAGGTTGCCGAAATTTCCCGAGATGATGCCGTGACCGCTGGTGTCGCAATTAAATTCGCGCTCATTCATTGGCGAACTGCTGCCGCCCTGGTAACCATAGTTGAAATAGCAACTCGTCGCATTCACATCCACCGGGTAAATCCACGACTCGACGGAGACCGCTCCGTTTGAAGCTATTTCCGCCGGAGTAACGAGCGCTGATTGGGCTGAGTTATTTCCTGACGCGTTGACAAACAGCGCGCTCACCGTTTGTCCATTCCACGTTTGCGGTGCGACGTTCAGGTTGACTCCACTCAATGCGGTAAAGTTACCCACGCCCTGCGTATTGCTCGTGTGGTTCGTCCAAACCGCGCTGCTGGCGTTCAAGTCGCCTGATTGCAAATTCACGATCAAGTCGCCTTCAAAACGAATGCCGGAATTCACGCCCGGCGCGATGGCGACTTGGGTTGAATTGGAACTTTCGCCTGCTGAATTCAACGCGGACACGACGTAATAATAGAGTGTGCCGTTGCTCACGTTCGTATCGGCATAGCTCAATGATACGGTGTTGGGCTGGATAATCGTGTAAGGACCGCCGTCAGTGAGCGACCGCTTCAAGTTATAGCTCGCAGCGGTGGCGGGCGCGCTCCAATTCAGAAATATTTCCGAGTTCGCGGGATTACCGGCCAGCACTGGCGACGTCGGCGGTGTGGTTGCGATGACTGCCGGGGTGAATGATTCCGCTGTGCTCACGGAGGTGCTGGATGCGATCAATGAACCTGCTCCACTGTTCGGCGCCGTCACATATTTGCCGTCGGCGTTGGCGAGGAATCCGACGTTGCCATTGCCCGCGTCCACTTCGGTAAAAGTTTCCCACGAACCGATGGACATGCGGTTCGCAATCAATGGACTGCTGCCCGAGTTGTCCGCAGTCACGATGTCATTGTTCGCCAAACTTTGAAAACCAATGTTTCCGCTGCCGGCGTCGAGGATCTTAAATTCCTGCGTTGCGCCCACCGATGCGCTCGAAGCAATCAGCGCGCTTGAGCCACCATTCGCCGCGGTGACATATTCGTTATTCGCCAATGATTTGAATGAGTAAGTATTGCCAATCACCAAATGATGCGAAGGCACGGGCGCGGCGGAATAGAAACCGAAAAATTCCATGCTCGCAGTGCTGACCGAATCGTTCGTGAATACCAGATAAACCGCATGCACTCCACTCGCGCCACTAATCTGGCAATATTGATTAGTCCAAATTTGCGAACCACCCGTCGCCGGCAGAACGCAGGTTCCAACCAAAGCTCCGTTCGTGCTATCCAAATGAATTTGAATCACACCGTTCGCTTCAGCGCTCGACACTCTGGCCACGAACGTATTCACATTCGCAAAATTGACCGCGCCATAACTGGCGTAAGAACCATTTTGCGTGATCACGTCTGTGCCGCCCTCGATGCAATTTTCCGTCTGAAGATTCGCGCCACCGGTGCTATTCGCCGCCGCCGTCGGCACCAGCGCGGCGTATCTTGAAGCACTGTTGGTCAGCAGAAAATGATTCGCGGGAAGGCCGATCACTGCGTTTGAGTTGATGATGGCGTTGCCCATGACGGCAGAGCCTAAATCGGGCGGCCCGATGGCAATGGCATCCAGCCCAGGATTAATAATGGTATTGTGCTGAAAGGTGATGTTCGTGCCCGTCGAAAATCCGACCGCGTCGTAAAGCGAATTGCTGATGATGTTGCCGGAGCAATAGGCGTTCGCCACCAATCCCACGCCCTGGCCATCACCACCGTTGCCGATCATCATCGCCTGTTGCTGCTGGCTGTAACCGTTGCCGCCGCAGCGAATGACGACATTGTTCATTACTGTTGCCGAGACCAAGTCCGAACCGTTCACGCCGAATTTCATGACGCCGAGCCCGATGTATCGTGCGGTATCGAGAAACAAATTATTCGTCACCAGGTCATTCACGCCGCCATAAATTCCGATGCACTTGCCGCCCCACGGCGCGATCGCCGTGTTGTTGACGTAAGCAATGTTGCTCATGATGGTGTAGAAATTGGTCGTAGTGCCGTTCACGTTGTAATGAACGGAATTGATCGCCATCGCATCGTCGCCCGTGCCGCGCACAAAATTATTTGAGTAAGTCAGGTTCATGCCGATGCCGTTGGCGCTTTGGACATTGTTAAAATTTCCGCCGTCGGACCAGACGCTTAGCACCCGGCAATTCTCAGCGATGCCATTAACGCCCGCGCACCAGAACGCCGAGGTCGCGTGCGTGATCCAGACATTGTTCACTACCCAATTCGTGCCACTAAAATTGACCGCGCCGTTGTTGTTATTTCCCGCGCGGCTGGAGGCATTGCAATCGAGCATCACATTTTGCAACGTGCTCGAAGTGGTTGTGATCATGTTCGCCACGCCTTGCGAATTGTTATTCGGCACCACGCGGTAGAGCGTGCTATACCACGGCCCCGCTCCGCTGATAGTGATGCCCGAGGCGTTCAATCCGCCTTTGATCGCGCTAAAAGAATAGGTTCCCGGCGGTATCCACGCGGATTTGCCCTGTGAACGCGCGGCGGTAAAACAGGCGTTGATCGCGCTGGTGTTGTCCACCGAAGTATTATTTGAAATCGCACCGTAGGTGAGGATCGAAAGTGAATTTGCCGGCTGGGTTAGCGGCAGCGGTGGATTTTCCAAATCAGCGACGTCTATGTAATAGAACGATGCCGCGTTCGTGGAATCTTTTTGGAAGGTCAAAGTGTCATTCGGCCCGATGGCCGCGCCCACGATGAACGCATGCGTGTCATTCCAAAAACCGCGCGGATGTCCATCAGCGGGATTTTTGTCGGTCTGCCCGTTGTAATTGGTGCCTTCATAACAATAATTCTGCAACGAGTTCACACTAAAGGCCTGGCGAAATTCCCCGTTCACATACAGGTTTATCGTGGAGGTAATGCCACCGCCGGTCGGCGCATCGGGAATGCATGAGCGCAAATTGATCGCGGTGAAACTTTGCGCGGTCGTGTTCGTCCACGTCACTGACTGGCCAACCGCGGTCAGTTGCACATAAGCATGACCCGATGCCTCCAACTGCGGGCTGGAATACTGAGTCGTGGGTGAACTCGTCAAGGCCACGACCGTTGCGCCGCCACCCAACACTCCGGCCTCGCCCTCATAGCTGGTGAATGGCACAGTGGCGCCTACTCCCGCGACTGCATGCGCGGAAAATCCTGCCGCCGCGACCATCACCGCCAGCGATAGCAAAATATATTTGATCATGGATACACCAATCGGAAGAAAGCCGTGCCTGAAGATGAATTTACCGGAATGGTAATTTGATTGGCATTGGTCGCGCCCGGCACGTCCACCCAAGTGCTGCTAAACCCGCTGCCCAACGAATTTGTCTGCATCTGCAACCGCCAACCGGTGTGGTCAGTTCCCCAGCTAAATTGAATCGTCCCGTTGCCAACGACGGTGCCGAGTTGCGGCGGCGAAAGGGAAACTGGTCGTGCGCTGGCCGGGCCAGCAGCAGCGCTTTCGCCGAAGGTATTGGTCGCGGTTACTTCGTAGTAATAAGTGATTCCGTTAGAGAGGCCCGTATTGGTAAAACTCAAAGCGGAAAGATTGCTGGCGATCAAAGTATAAGGGCCGCCATTCGCCAGCGACTGTTTCACATTATAGTTTGCCGCACTCGGTGATGGCTGCCAATTCACCACTGCCTGCCCATTGCCTGCGGACGCGATCACGCCACCGGGAGCCGCGGGGACAAATACGAAAGACCCTTGAGTATTCGTCGTTACCAGCATGTAGTAATTCACGTTGAAACCACTTCGGTCGGTGGTCACGCGAAACGTTTCCTCTCCGGTTCCCGCAATTTTTACCAAGTTGCCGCTGGTGTCTTTCAATGGAATCCAGGTGTAGGTTTGATAACTGCCGGTGTCCTGAACCCCGATCGTTCCCAGTTTCAAAATAACCTGGTTGGAGGTTCCGCGCCCGCTGGTCAAGGTCCCCACGCTTGCGGCATCCGTAATTGCCGCGCCCGGGCTCGCGGCGCGCATATAAAAATTGTAATTCCCCGCTGCAATAGTCCGTGTGTAATTTGCCCAATTCCCCGCATTGGCAAATCCGACGTCGTAATCAGTGATTCCCGAAAATGCGAGGCGCAATTTGTCACTCGCGCCTTCCGTCTCGATCCCTTGCGGACGATAGCTTGCGCCCCCCTGCCCGGTTATTCCGTTGGTATAATCAATTCCCACGACCCCGGCGAGATTTAGATAAGCATCAGGCATAGGGTTATCAATGAAACTACCGCCGTTATAATCGAAATCTTCGGCTTCAAAAGTGTAGGCGGGACTTACGGTATCGAATGATAGGGTATTGGTCGCCGAGTTGCCGAGAGTATCGCTCACGCGAACGGTCATTTTATAGAGCGCATTCGTGATGAGCGGAGCGCTCACGCTCTTGGTAGTGGAGTTGCCGTTGACGATCAATCCATTTGCCGAGGAAAACGTATTCGCATAGACCTGTCCGGCAAGGTTCGTTGCGACTACCTGCACAGTGATGCCATTGTTATTAATTCCATTCGTGGAAAAAGCCATGAAAGAGAATGCGCCTGCGGGCTCAAACTGATGCGCGCCGTCGGGATAAATATCCCCGATTACCACCGAGCCGATGTTCAGCACAGTAGAAGATGACAAGGCGTAATCTATCCAGCCATTAATTGGATCGGCGACATTGATATTGTTCAAAGCGAACCCGTTGGGGGAAAAATCACCGATGACTTCCGAGGTCTTGCCAGCCATCCCCGCGTTTGTGCCGAACGTCAAGCCGTAGGGCACATTCCCCGTGACGCCGCCGGCCGATAGGTTGTCCAGGGCCATTACGCCTCCATTGACGTTCGCGCCGTTGAAACTATTTTCGATGTGCGCGACCTCGAACTCAAAATCGCCGCCATACAAATTGATGTCGTAATAGCGTTCGGCAAACGAGGTTGTGTTAAAGAAATGCGCCGTGCCCGAAAAACCATTCGTGCTTAAAATGCCGACGGTGGTGCTGGCCAAATCGGCATCATTGTTGACATTGAAAACGCAGAGGCTGAGGTTGACCGCATTCACATCCGAAGTTCCAGCACCGTCGAAAATCATTCCCTGAATGGTGGCATCGCAATAGGCCCCGATCAAAGTCGCCTGCGGTCCGACGCCGTTTTCTGTGTGCAGACGCATGTAGGTATTTTGGATGATGCTGAAATCTTTCACCAACAATTCGGTGCAATCTCCGAGCGTATAAAAGCAGGATTGATGCAGCACGAATTCCAGCACCGGCGCCTGGATGTTTTGCGGCAGCGTGCTCTGCGATTGTCCATTGCCAATCCAGTAAGTCCAGTTGGCCATATTATCTACCATTGACCCGGTGGAACCGTTGCCGATGTTGAAACCGGTTTTGATCGCCCAACCGTCCACGAGATACAGAAAATGGTTCGTGCAGGTATAGGTGTCCATGTCGAGGTAATAATAGGGATTCGGACAGGCGATGCCGATGCAGTAGATATTTCCACCGCGTCCCTGAATCGCCGGTGGAAAGAGCACGCAATTCGTATTTTGAGTTTCGTAACTGATGGTCACACCCACGAGTCCGCTGTTTGCTTCCAGTGCGACTGCCACCGGGCCGTTGGTCGTGCCCGCGCCTTCATACGGCCGCAACACCGTTCCTTTTGCGAATCCATCCGGAGCCGCGCCTGGCCAATGCCGCAACTCATACGCGCCGCGCAATTCCACGCCGCTGGGAACGTCCAGTGTCGCCGTCAAGCGATACAATCCCGCGGGGACATAGACGATTCCGCCGCCGTTCGCACCCGCAGCGGCGAGCGCGGCATTGATGGCGGCGGTGTCGTCGGTCACGCCGTTGCCGGTCGCGCCGTAAGCGGTGGCGACAAACAAATTGGTCTTCGCAGGCTGGCGCGATTCATAATCGTTGAGCACGTTCGTCCAATAAAAAACGGGGAACGCGTTTGAAATTGCGGGGCGTGCATCCACGAGCAGGTTGTTTGCGCTGCCGCTGTTCACGATGTTCCGGGTGGGCGTAAAAGTGCAGCCCACAAACGCCGCGCGGGTGGCGGTGGAACTCATGGTGCATTGCGTTGCACCTTGCAGGGTGGAGTTCACGACATTGAAAACGCCCGGTCCCGAAAGCGCGAGTGTATTTGAAATCGTGCAGTTCTGGAACTGCATCCATGAGCCCGAGTCCGCGCCGGTGGACTTCACGGCGGTCCCGCTACGGCCGATGATAGTGCAATGATCGAATTGGATGTTCGCGTCCGTGTCCGTGCGCGTGCGGGCAACGGCGACATCACCATCGAGGGTAAAATTCGCGAACATCAGGCCGAGTCCGCTGGGCATGTCCTGAACCATGATCGCCGTAGCGCAATTACTGATCGCGCCCGAATAAAAAGTGATGCCTGGATCGCCGTTGCCGGTATTCGTAAACAAAATGCCGGTGTTGTAACCGCTCAGAAAAGTATCCACGCAGAGATCGCCGTCCACGCGAATCATGCGCCAGCCGGTGCCGTTCGTGCGCATCCAGGCGGCGTGCGGACCGCCGGGCGCGGGCGCGTTGGTTAGAAGTGACGCGGGCCAAACATCGGGCGAAAAACGCACATCTTCCGCGTGACAGATGTCAAAGATGGAGTCCGTGTTCACGCCGAGAAACAACGGACTGCCTATGACAGTGGAAAGAATATGGCGATCACCATTCGCCGCTTGAATGCCCTGATAGGAATTCACGAGCACCACATTTTTGATCACGCAATCGCCCGACAACTGGATCGAATATGGGTAACTCACGATGCTCGATGCGTTCTGGTCGGGATACCAGATATTCACATCCTTGAGCGAACTGGATCCGCTCATGGTGATAAAGGGCGTGCCGTTGCTTTGTCCAGCGCCGGTGTAAACCTTGAATGTGGTGCCGACTAGTCCATTCGTTCCCTTGGTCCAATCGTTCCAATCGCCGTGAAGCGTCACGCCGTTGGGAATCGTCAGGCTGTTCGAAAAGGCATAAAAACCGTTGGGCACAAAAATCACACCACCGCCGGAACCGTTGGCGTTATAGACGGCATTTATCGCATTCTGAAAGGCGGCGGTGTCATCAGTCACGCCATCGCCTTTCGCGCCGTACTCCTGCGGCGTCGTGACGGTGATCACGATTTCATTGGTGTTTAAAGTCGGAATGACTTCGTGCAAGCCGGTGACAAAAACCATTCCGTTCGTTTGCAAAACTTGAAATGTAGTCGTGGTCGCGCTGTGCAATCCAGTCGTCCATTTTGTCGCGAGATAGCTTTCGATGTTCGTACGGTCGCTGACGCTGAGGGCGGAGTTGTAAACGATCAACTCCGCGAGGTCGCCCTGGTAATTTCCGCTGTTGATCGCGCGACCGACCGTGCCACTTTTCAGGAACGTGCCCCCGAGCAGCGCGCCGGCAGTCCGATTGGCCACATTGGTTCCATCGAAATAAAGCGATTCCGCGAACGCCGTGGTGATACGCTCGGTGGAAATTCGCGGGACGGGGAATTTGAAGGTCGTATCGAAATTCAGGTCGTCGCCATATTCGCCCCAGCGCCATTCGTTGGAAGTGTTGTATCCGATGTGCAGCGTAGCGTCCTGGCCGCCGTTGTCATTGCCGAGAATATAACTGCTGGATGAACCTTTGTTTGCCGCCACTTCCATCGCTATGACGGTATAAGCGGAATTGCTGAGGCTGCTCAGATCCACGCTGAGATAATCATTCGCGCCGTTGAAGTGGACGACTTTCGCCAATCCGGCCTGGGTTTGCGCGAGGGTGCTGTTGGTGCCGACGGTGGGCGGAGTGCCGCCGCTGGCGTTATTCGTCTTGCCGCTTTTGTCGAGCCACGTCACGACTTGCGTGCCGCTGACGGTCATGGCGTTTGCGTCGGCGGCGTCGAGCCACAACCGGCAAGTGGCGCCCGCCGAAATATTCGTCGGCAGAAAACCGTTGCCGATGTCGTAGGCGATGAGTTGCGCCGAACCGGGAAGGGAAAGCTGCAAGTTGGTGAGCGTGACGGAGCCGTTGCCGCCAGAAGTGCCGATGTTGGCGATGAGTGTGCCGCCCAAAACCCCGCGACCGGAATACAGGCCGATCTGGATTAATTTGGTGGCGGGCAAGCCGGCAGTGGTCGGATTGCCAGAAGCATCGGCGGTTTGAAGCACCGGACTTTGGGCGAAAACAAACCCGTTGGTGGCGAGACCGGGTTGCGTAGTCCAAATGAGTTGGGTCGCGTTACCCGCGGCCTGCGCTTTGGGCACAAGGCCAATCGTAAAACCGGCGAAGGCGGCCAGCAGGGCGGCCGATACTGCTGTCCGCATCGGAACAAACAAGGAAGCAAACATATATATCAATTTCGTTCTGGCACATTTTAATTCACCACTGGACAAATCCTATCTCACTAAAACGGGGAGGCCCGCGATCACGGAATCCGCGATCGGGCAAAACCAAAATGCGGATGACAAAACGAATTGAAGTGCCGGCAAACAAGACAACTGCTCTTTCATATATTGAAAAAATAACCGAATGAACTGCCCCAACGGATTTATCCCTCTTACTGAGTCCAACCTGGAAAACGGTAGCCCTCGTAGAGAAATTCGTAGTCGGCTCCCGGACTGTAAGTTACACCACCGCCACCGCCGTTCGCCGCCCGAATGCCGGCAGCGATCACATTTCCATCCGTCCATCTATGCTTTTCAGCATGGGCATCGGCATAGCCAAAGGTATTCACATCGCCGTGATACATTGGGGGCGGATCCACGCCAGTGAAAGATTGCGGGTGTCCATTGGCGGCGGTCGAAGGAAGCCATTGCAATGCCCAAGTGCCGACATTGAAGCCGCCACCTTGCGCGCCAGCATCTTCGATGAAAATAAAAGTGGAAGAACCGTCCGAGATATCCGTGAGGCGGCGATAGGTATCTCTAGTGCCCCAAAATAAATCAGACGTAGGGCTATAGCGCTCGCCTCCAGCATTTTGGGTTTTCGAATAAGTGCCAAAAGCCCAACCACTGGCCATGGTGGATTTCTTGAAACGCGTGTCGCCGGGACATTCGTATGCGTTCGGATTGGGCGCATATTTAAATAGCGGGTTGCGTGATGCGATTTGTTGTTGTGCCTGGGTGACCCATAAGCCGGGATTTCCACCCGCGAAAGAGGGACCGCCGGGGCCTCCCCAGAATCCACCCGCCGAATTCATGATCGCGCCGCTGTTATAATCCGCCATCGGGAGAATTTGTTCCATGTTATCACCGGCGTACAGGGTATATGCCAATCCCAGTTGATGCTGGTTGCTAATGCAAGATGCCTGGGTCGCCTTCAACTTCGCGCGCGCCAAGGCGGGCAGCAATAAGCCGGCAAGAATGGCGATAATGGCAATGACGACGAGCAACTCGATCAGGGTAAATCCACGTTTGCTGGCAGGCTTCATCGAATCTCTCCTTCTCCTCTGGGCACAACCGGTCATAAAATCAATAAATTTACTGCTTAAAGGAGGCGGGGCGCCGCTTGGTGCGACACCCCGCCCATGACTTTCAAACGTCTCTTAGTACTGCAGACGATAGAACTTGTTTCCACCCGCAGCCGAAGGATTGACGGCGTGCGGCGAGGTGAAACCAGTGTCGCTGGTCCACGGACCATTGATGCTCGGGGCTTCCTGGAGTGTTCCCGCGCTCCAGCTCAGCGTGAGCATGCCGTTGGCGAAGGTCGAGGTCAGCGGCGCGAGTTGCGCGATCGAGACGCCAGTGATCAGACCCGGTGCTGGGCCCGCTTTGTAGTTCGCCGCAATCTGCGCCGGAGTCAATACGCCGGTTTCCACGCGCGCTGCAGCGATCAGACCCGAGAACGGATTGGCGCCTGCGAAAGGTCCACCGCTCGTGCCAGAGCCGACCGAGATATAGCTCTCGTCCGTCAACAGGGTGATGCCGGTGTGATTTCCGTTGGCCACGCCGTCCTGATAAACGATGAGGTTGCTGCCATCATAGGTCACCGCGATATAATGCCACACGTTGGCGGTGGGCGCCGGATTCCAGCCAAGGTCGGCGTTGCCGAAGTAGCCGGTAAACGCGCCGTAACCCTGGTTTTGATAATTCAGCGCGCGGTCGAGGTCACCCGAGTTTGATGATTGATCACCGTAATTGACTACGGTGTTGTTATTGTTCACCTGAGTGGCGAAGCACCAGGCTTCCATCGTGCAAGGATTCGCACCGAGAAGGATGGCCGGAGCGGGAGTGTTAATCGCCTCAACCGAGTTATTGCCGACACCGGCAACATTCAACACTTCCAGCGGCTGGCCGTTGTATAACACATTGGTCACATTCAAACCAATACCACCAGCGAAGGTGAAGTCACCCACGCTGTCAGTGGCAGTTGTTTCATTGTGCCACACGCCGGCGTTGGTATCCAAACCATCCGACGACAGGTTCACGATTACTTCACCCGCAAACGCGACTTGAGGTTCAGCCGATACCGGCAACACGATCAATGCAAGCGGCGTGCTATTAGCGGTGCCAAAGGCATTGCTGGCTTCGAGGCGATAGTTGCCCTGATCGCTCAGTCCGACGCTCGACAGCGTCAGTGTGCTGCCAGTCTGGCCGCTGATGTTTTGATAAGCGCCGCCGTTCTTGCTCACCTGCCATTGATTGGTGATGGGCTGGTTGCCAGTGAACGCTGCGGAGAAGGTCACCTGCTGACCGACGAAGAGTGTGTTGCCCGTCGAGGTCGTATCCGCCAGGACTGTCGGCGGAGCTGCAGGCCGGATGGTCAAGGTCACTGGAGCGCTGGTCACTACCGTGCCGAGATTGCCGGTTCCGACTAATTCAAACTCATAGTTGACCGGGGTTGTCGTTGGACGAGGCAGGCTCGTCGTGCTGAAGGAATAGGTCAAACCGGTTTGGCCGGTAATATTGCTCCACGTCGTTCCTCCACTGCCATTGTCAGACTGCCATTGATAGGTCAGGGTTTGGAGCGATTGAGCGTTGGTCACGGTCGCCGTCACACTGTCACCGTAGAACACGACGTTCGAGGGGGAGAGTGTAGGAGTGCTCAGCACAACGATGGCCGTGCGGGTCGGACCGGCGATCAGATTATTCGCGATTTGGCTGGCCGTCAGGACGCCAGTAGAAACACGCACCGAGGCGATGTCGCCTTGGAATGTATCCGTGCGGTTCGTAGTCGTCGGATCTGCACCGGCGATGCCGGCGCCTACCACGAGCACGCTATCAATGGTGTGCAACGGTCCATTATTATTGGAAGTATTCAGCACGCCATCCTTGTAGCAACGCAGGGTGGTGCCATCGAATGTCCAGGCAACATAATGCCAAGTATTTGCGGTCAGAGTACCGCTCCAGCCGGTGTCTCCGCCGAAGTTGCCGGAGAACGCCGAACCGCCGGAATTGCCGAAGTCGAATTCACGATCTTCGCTTGCTGCCAGCGTCGAACCACCTTGCACGCCGTAGCCGATAACAGTGTTGTTGCCACTGATGGTGGTGGGATAAATCCAGGCTTCAACCGAAACCGCGCCATCATTGATGATGTTGGTTGGAACGAGGTCCGTTGAATTCAGCGCGTGACCGCTATTGCCACCTACCGCGACTGCCGGGACGATTGCTGAATTATAAATCAGGTTCGTGACGGTGAGGTTGGTGCCGTTGACGGTGGTGAAATCACCGATGCCACCGATTTCGTTGGGCCAAGTAGCAGAATTCGTGCTGAGATCAGCCGATTCAAGCTGCACAATGAGCGAACCCGCCACCTGGACTTGAGGCAAAGCCGAGAGGGGCGCCACGCTGATAGCCGTTGCGGAACTGACGGCGCTGCCGAAACCATTGGCTGCGGAGAGGCGATAGCTGCCGGAATCGGATATTTGCAGATTGCTCAGGACCAGCGAGGAATTCGTCGCGCCGGAAATGTTCGCGAACGAACCACCATTGCTGAACTGCCAGTTGTATTGAATGGGCTGGTTGCCGATGAATGTCGCGGTAAATGTCACGCCGGAGCCCACGAACAGATTGCTCGTCGCTGAAGGTGAAATGTCCGCAGACAATACCGGCTTGGACGCCGGGTTTACCTTGATAACAATGGGCGGACTGATAGCGACGGAAATACCGGTCACTTGTACTTCATATTGGTAGTTTCCAGCGGTCAGAAGGCCCGTGTTCACTGCGAGGGTGGAATTGGTGGCTCCGCTGATGGCGGTGAAGTTAGTGCCGCCCGCGCCGCCGTCCGTCTCCCATTGATAGGTGACAGCGGTCGTAGCCTGCGCGGTTTCCGTCAAGGTGATAACATCACCCAAAAACGCGTTGGTGCCTGGAGAGGCAACCGGAGGCAAAGCGATGGTGCCGTAATCAGCAAACAGGCCCGCATTATAGTTATTGAGGATCTGGCTGGCGTTTAACACGCCGGTCATGACACGCGCACAAGCAATATTTCCGTGGAAAGGATCACCGCCGCCGGTCGCGCCGTCTGAACCCACGCACAGGATGCCGGAGGTGGTATTCCAGTTGGGCTTGTTTGCGGTTGTGTTCAAGACGCCGTCCTGATAGGCGCGGAAAGTCGTGCCGTCGTAAGTATAGGCCAGATAATGCCAGACGCCCGCAGTCGGGAAGGTCTGAGGCGTCCAGTTCGCGTCGTCCGCGTAACCGGATACAGCGCCGTTGCCGTTACCGACACCATAATTGAAGTCGCGCTGATGGTCGGTTTGCGGCTGGGTGTTGACATTGCCGTAAGCAATGACCGCGCTGGTGATTGTCGCACCGGCGGCGCCCACGTCATTCGCATAGACCCAGGCTTCCGCTGAAACAGTTCCGTGGCCGAGGATTTGCGCGGGCACTTGGGGCGTGGAAACCATCGAGAAACCACCATTCTGGGCAACTGCCAGAGCGTTCACATTGGTGCTGCCGACGATTGAATCCGAATAAGACAATGACGTGATCATCGTCGTGCCTCCTCCAAGAGTGTGGAGATTACCAACACTGAAAGTATCCGTGGTATTGTTTGTCCAGACGGTATTGGCCGGATCCAGATCAATCGAACGCACATTCAGGATGACGTCGCCCGCGGGTTGCAAATATTGAGTCTGAGCGGACGCGACCCCGGCGGCAGCGGCGATGATCTGCGCGCACGCGGCGGCGGACAGAAATTTGTTAAGGCCAGAGTGGCGGCGCAGAGCCGGTGGATGGCCTGGTAGAGGCGGCGTTTTGAAGATGGATTTCATTGCTTTGTTTTTTGTTTGTTAGTTGTTGGTACGGTACAGTCGCTGTTGCAAAGAAATATCCGCCGTGAAGAAGCGGCGCCGGAGTGGCACAATTTCGCGAGCAACGTGGGTCATTCAAGTGAGATTAAATTATAGGCGCGTGCACTTGCCATCCCCGTTTTCGGGGAGGTTGGATTTATGACGCCAGCACTGGTTTGATTCCTCCCTCGGACACAAAAAAAACACGCACATAATCCGGAAAAGATTAGCTCAGGTCGAGTACCGGTTTTAATTCATAGCATAACGATTTCTGACTCGTCATCGTCCCTGCGGCCGCTATTCCCTTTAAGTTGAAAAACAAATCCCTCCCCGCTTTTGAGGATGGTGTTGCAAAAGCGGTTTGTTACCCTTTTCATACTCAACCACTAACTATGGCATCTATTAATACGACTCGCGCACCGAGTGTCTCCGCATCCGGTTCCGGCACGCAAACCTACCGTGGCCCGTTTGCGATCATGACGATCCTGTTTTTCATGTGGGGGTTCATGACGGTGTGGAATGACATCCTCATTCCCAATTTCAAGGAGGCGTTCCAGCTCAACTTTCTTCAGGCGATGCTGGTGCAGTTCGCCTTTTTCGGCGCGTACACGGTGGGCTCGCTGATTTACTACGGCATCTCGCTTGTCTCGGGCGATCCGATCAATCGCATCGGTTATAAGAACGGCGTGATCATCGGCCTGCTCATCGCGGCGGCGGGCAGCGCGCTCTTTTTCCCGGCGGCGGTGATGACTTCCTATCCGTTCTTCCTGCTGGCGCTGTTCATAGTCGGCTTGGGATTTGCGATGCTGCAAATTGCCGCCAACCCGTACGTCACTATTCTCGGCCCGGAGGAAACGGCTTCCAGCCGCCTTAATTTATCTCAGGCGTTTAATTCCTTCGGCACAACCATCGGGCCGTTGATCGGTGGCTGGCTGATCTTTAAAGTGTTCAACAAGGACGGGGTGCATGGCATTGACGCGGTGAAAATTCCTTACCTGTGTTTCGCGGGCGTGTTCGTGCTGCTGGCGGTGTTTTTCAAATTTGCGCATCTGCCTTCTTTCACCAACACGGATGTTATGGAACGCGGTTTGGGGGCGTTGAAACATCCGCACACAGCTTTGGGCATGCTGGCGATCTTCATGTATGTGGGCGGGGAAGTGACGGTGGGCAGCGCGATTGTCAATTACTTGGGCCTGCCCAAGCTGGGCAGCCTCACGCACGAAGCGGCGAGCAAGTTTCTGTCGTTTTACTGGGGCGGCCTGATGGTGGGGCGGTTCATGGGCGCTTTCGCCTTGAGCGCGATGCAGAAGAAGCTCAAGCATGCCTTGGTGGCGCTGGTGCCGATCGTGGCCTTCCTGATCATCGGCGGCACGGCGGGCTGGGATTCGGCGGAACATTACGGATTGGGATTGGCGTTGTTGCTGGTGATGTTTTATATCGGCGAAGCCAGCGCCCACCGGATGCTGGCGTTGTTCAGTGCAGTGATCATCGGCTTGCTGTTGACGACGATCTGCACCAATGGCGATACGGCCAAGTGGAGTATTTTGGCGGTGGGATTGTTCTGCTCGGTGATGTGGTCGAATATTTTCTCGCTGGCGATCGAGGGATTGGGGCCGCTCAAGAGCCAGGCGTCGTCGCTGCTGGTGATGGCGATCCTGGGCGGGGCGTTATTGCCGCCGTTGCAGGGAGCGATTGCGGACCATTACGGGATCCAGATCTCGTTTGTGGTGCCGATGATCGCCTTTGCCTACATCACGTTTTACGGCGTTTACGGTTACAAGGCCGGACGCACTCATACCAAAAGTTGACCTCATGGGTGGATTGGATT